>JAISJS010000232.1 GCA_031261385.1 Treponema sp. | reverse complement strand
GACGCTCTTCCGATCTGGCTATTTCATCAGATATATCGTCAGATGCGTCATCTGCTAAAGATGCGTCATCTGCTAAATCTGCTAAATCTTCAACCGGCGCAAGTACACCGGAATCTTCATCCGGATCCGGGGAAAAATCCACAGGATAGCCGCTCTGATCGGGCGTTTCAGCTGCTTCTTTGGTTTCCACCGCCGCCGGAGGAGGACCGGCGTTGCGATCCGTGCCGGTATCTGCGGAAGCGGCTTCGGTATATACCGCATGGAGTTTCGTTTCTTTGGGGGGCATAAGGAGGCCGCTTATTACCCTTGATTCGGCGTCTTTTTTCAGATTCCCGTTTTGGAAAATCAGGTTTTTAATCACCATAAGAACGACGGCTTCAAGCACGGTGGTAAAAACGATGATGAAGCTGAACCCCGTTTTTCCGGCGAAATCGAGAAGGGCAAATTGCTGCGACCGTATTTCAAAATCGCGGATAAAGGCAAAGCCTATCGCCAGGGTGATGAACGGAAAAATTGATGAGCCGAGGATGAAAATTCTGCCGGGCCGCCAGCGGGGGTCTGCCAATATATACGCTGCATAGGCCAGATACACCGGAATAAGGTACGCCAGAAGCCCGTACGATTGGGCAAAAAATTCCCCCGGCGCCGAGGACAAAACCGAAAGCCCAAAGAGGGCGCCGGTGATCGAAAGAAAGAGCAGGATCGAAGCAAGCCCCAGCAAAACGGTTCCGGCAATCGCGGTAATCCGGAATTTTAAATTGGAATCTATCTTAAAGGACATATTACCTAATATCGGAAAAAAATGAGTCCATCTTCAAGTCATAGTAGAGATATCCGTATATTGCCGCCGCCGAAAGGACTTTTCTGCCGTATTCACGGGTTTCTGCATACTCAACGGTCTCCAGAAAAAGGTCGGCGGGAAGTTTTATCCCGGCGGCAGCCGGGGCGGCTTCGGCAGCGCGCCAGCGCCGGACCCGGTTCATGCCGCCGTTATAGGCAAGGATAGCCAGGACCGGGTTTTCCATGCGATCCATGAGGTAGGCAAGGTACACCGCGCCGATGTGGATATTGGCGGCGCTTTCCGTAAGATCAAGGGGGCTGGGGTATTCAGGCCCGCCGGAACGCTTAATGCGGACTGCCATTTCTTCGGCGGTGGCGGGCATAAGCTGGGTAAGGCCGACAGCCCCTGCACGGGAAACAATGCCGCTCTGAAAAGCGCTTTCCGTGCGGATAAGGCCGTAGAGCAGTTCCGGCCTCAGGCCGGCGCGCCGGGCGTTTTCCTCCACCGTTTCCCGAAAGGGGCGGGGATAGCAGAGTTCCAGATCGGTCCGGGTAAGTTCATAGCCGCTGCGGTTCATGTACCGGGAAACAAGCCGTATCGCATCGGCATACAGGTCCGCGCCTTCGAGTTTTTGCGCCAAAATCCGCAGTTCGGCTGTGGATAATTCGGGTCCTGCGGGATCGGTCCCTGCGGTAAAACGATCGATGTATGCGGGGGCAAAAGCAGCGGCGTCCCATTCAAAAAAGCCGAGGAGAAACTCCCACCTGTCGCCGGCAGGCAGCTCATTTTTGGCGGGCGTTTGAAGCAACAGGGAATTCCGGAGGAGCTCCGGTTCACCCAAAAATGATGCGCTTAACGCCCGGTAATAAAATGAATTTTGGCTCGTGTCATAGGCGATTCTGAAAAACCTGTTCGCCGCCTCATTCCGGTCAGCGGCGCTGCTAGCGGTCGGGGACGCGGCGTCCGGCGGCATAAGCCCTTCCGAAACCGCCCTGCCGAGGATGCAGGCATATTGCGCTGCAGAAGCGCCGGCTGATGCGGATTGGAGTACCGTGAACACATCTGCCAGATCATTCCAGCGCCGTTTCTGCGTAAGGTACCGGGAAAGGCGATCCAGAATATCGGCAAAATAGGCGCCGTCGTTCCATTGGGGGATATAATCCTTGATCAGGGCGGCGGCTTTTTCGGGGTCGGCGCTGAGGGTGATGTCAAGGATATACCACATACAGGCGTCTGACTGAACGGGATCCGGGGCAAAGGGGAGCGCCCGGGTAAAAAATTCTGTTCCCCGTGCATGTTGCCTCCGCGCCCGGGCGATTCTTCCCGCATAAAACGGGAGGGTAAAACGCAGGGCGGAATTTTTATCCTCCGTAAGAGAGCGTTCCCACGCTTCAAAAAGATCGATCCCTTCATTCCCTGTCGAAGTGTATTGAAAGCTGCGCCCCAAATCGCCGGGCAAATCGGGGTATTGCAGAAAGATTTCAGGCTGCCCTGCAAGGGCAATGCGGAAAAAGGCAAGGGCTTCCGCAAAGCGTGAACGGGCCGCAGCAAAATGTCCGTCAATGGCAGCCGCCTCCTCAGGGGTAAAAAAATCAGGATGGGCGCTGCGGAATTCGCCCAAAAAATACCGGAACGCCGTACCCTGTTCCTGTGGTACCGGGCTTAAAAAGAACGCAAGCGCTTCTTTTTTCTGCGGCTTTGCAAGCAGGGCAAAACCGCGGTTCCATGGATCCGGGGCGGCCTTTTTCAGCCGGGCCAAAAGCCTGGGCGGAAGACCATCCCCCCGGTACAGAAGATCAAGAAGTTCTTCCGCCGCCGTTGTGCGTATAAAAGAATTGGGGCTGTCCAGTGCGGTTTCAAAAAGATGTTCCGCCCGGGGAAGATCATCATCGGCCTTTGCCAAAAGCCCCTGATAAAATGACGCGCTCTTTTTACTGCCCAAAGCAGTATCGGCGCTGCAGGAGGTGAGACTGAAAATAAAGGTAAAGACAAAACCGATTAAGATATAACGTTTCAATGTCGTAATTTGGCGGCTGACACTCCTGCGCTGCAGTCTAAAAAGCGACGCCTAGACCCAGGTAGGGCGCTATGGTGATATTAAACTGATCCGCTAAGGTAATCGGAAATTTTACCCCCGGAGAGAGAAAAAAACCGCCCATTTTGCCAATGTCAATCGTCCATCCGAATCCGGGAGCAATACAAAAACCATCCCCATCTTTTCGAAAATCATAATGACTATAAATCGCACCATTTCTATAAACATCATATTCTCTTTTAAAATACTCAAATATGTTATACCCAAAGCTCACTTCTGTGAAAAAGCGCCTGGCAAATGGGTACCAGCGTACGGTTGCTCCGGCTTCAATACTGTTCTCTTGTTCTTCCAATATGGGAATAATGATGTACGTATAGGAAAAATATGCGCTGAGGGTAAAACGGGGGGTAATCACATATTCATACCGTAAGCCGGCGCCCGGTCCTTTTTGTTCAAAGGAAATCCAGTTATTCTGTGCAAAAACCCCGCTCACGATAACCGCCGCAAGCGCCAAAAAAAGAAAAATACGCTTTTTCATAGTACCACCCCTTTCACAAACTGAAAGTGGTTCATTGCCGTATGCCCTTGATTGGCGGCGGCGGCTGCTCTCCGGCAGATGGTTTTGCCGCCGCACTGCCGGTATCTGCAATACCGCCATAGTTAAAATATACCGATGTTGTTGAGGTAGTGACGACACCGTCGGATGTTACCATTGTTTCCGTTAAGGTGGCCGTATATTTAATGGCAAGCGCCGAACCATACCATGTTGTACTATAGCGGCCGGGAGACGAACTGGCTTCAATCTTTTTGTCAATTACCACATTGATAATAGCGTCCGCCCCAAGCGCTTGCGCTTCTTTCAGCAATGCCTGGTAGGTGAATATCTGGCCTTCATCTTTCCCGTTGTCGGCAGCTGCAAGCTGAGTTTCGGTAAATACAAGCCCCAGCGTTTGAAAATCTTTTACCGGGATGCGGGTATGTTCGCCAAAATTTCCCTGATGTTCCTCGGTGGTTTGTGTAGTGACGCACCCGCCGGCTACGAGAACGACAAAGGCCGCCAGGATAAATAATACCCCAAAAGATAATTTGTTTTTCATAGAAACCTCCTTATGATGTATCACAATATGCGCAGTGTTAATTGTGCATATTAATTTTTCGGTGGTATGCGGATTGTGGTTCCTGAAATGATAAGGTTCGGGTTTCGGATATTGTTAAACCGTGCAATACGGGGATACAACCAGGGATTGCGATAAAAAGCCTCCGAAATATCCCACAGGGTGTCGCCCCAGCGGATTTGGTAGGGAGCGCCGTTTGCCGGAATGACTGCCGGAACCTTGTACGACGACACCGGCGCCGGCGGGCGGGTCCGGTTCACCGTCTGCCCTGCCGGGGAGAAAGCGGTTTGTGCAGGCGGCGCCTGAATAACCGGGGGCGGGGTTTGGGTTGCGGGTTTTGCCGGAGTCTGCGCCGGAGGCGGTACGGCAGGCGATTGTGTTTGCGGCGCAGGGGCAGCAGGCTGATTATTTGCAGCCGGTTTATCGGAAGCGGATTTGTCCGCAGCGAATTCATTCGCAGTAGATTCAACGGTAGTACGGTTTTTTGCGGCGGAAAGTGATTCCCTTCCCCCAAGCACAAGGAACCAAACTACTGCGAGGACAAGGATGATAAACACCCCGGCAAGAATCACTATCAGGGTGGGGAATTTGTTTGATTTCTCTTTTTTGATCGCCTCTGCCCGTTCATAAAGGCCGGTGGGAGGCCCTTCGTGCTGTTCAAGTTCAAAATCGGGGATCTCGTATTCGCGGTTATCCTCGTCAAGGGATTTAAGGGATACGCTTAAAATCTGGTGTTCGCCTTTGGTGGAGGTGTCCATATCAATGGCATCGGCGATTATTTCCCCCTCTTTGTTGGAGGATATTACCAGCTCAATCGATGGTTCTCCCTTGGGCCGTGGTTTGATATTCTCAACGACAAGACTGCCGATGTACAGGGCATCGGCCATGGTCCTGGTAAAACTTTTATAAAGATCGATCTGTACACTTCGTTGTTTATCATGGACAGTGGTAAGAATGAGCCGTTTTTTTACGGTGGAATTCTCTTCGACGATGGAATAAAATTCCCCATTAGCGATCTTGATGCCAATAGTAGCTGCCACGGGTCCCGCTCCTTTTCCGGAGAAATTACACCTTTAATTTTAAACAGGTTATTTCACCCTGTCAAGTAAGGTTTAAAGTCCCTTCAATATCGGCAAAATAGAGGAAATAATTGAAGATTATACACGATATACCGATACTAAACTATGGGTGTTATTTCGATCCTGGTTCCGGCAGTCGGCCTTGTAATCGTCGTTCTTGTTGTGGCGATGATTATGGGGCGCTCAAAGGGCGGTATTCCCGGCGGCAGCAAAGGGAAACGCGCAAAGGGCAGAGATGCGCTTGTCCGTGAAGCCAATAAGCAGCTCGCCCTGAACCCCCGCGATCCCGGCGGCCTGTATACCATGGCGGATATCTATTTTCAGGAAGAAACCTGGGATAAGGCCCTTAAAACCTATGAACTTTTGGCAGAATTGGCCAATTCCGGTCAGGCGGCGGGGATAGATGAATTTGAAGTGAACCTCCGTTATGCCCTCTGTGCATTAAAGCTCAGTATGCCGGATGCGGCGTACAAGGGTTTTGCCGCCGCCCGGTCCATACGACAGGACAATTTTGAAGTTAATTATAACCTTGGATACCTTGAATTTCAGAAAAAAAACTATGAAAAGGCGATTCAGCTTCTCCAGCAGGCCCGTATTCAGGACCCGGAAAGCGCCGCCGCCCTGCGCTATTTGGGGCACGCGTTCTTCCGTATCAAAAAGCCCAAGGAGGCCATGACATTTATCCGCAAGGCCATCGACCTGGCCCCGGATGACAAGGAATCCCTTTATACCCTGGCGGAATGTTACTACGAGGCCAATCAGACCGATCAGGCCCAGCGGATCTTTAATCATCTGCGGGCGGACCCGGTAATGGGCCCGGAAGCCTGCCTTTTGTCGGGGACAATCAATACCGAAACCCGCAATTATGAGGCCGCCATTCAGGACTTTGAAATCGGCCTTAAGCATCAGAACATCAAAGCGGATATTCTGGTGGATCTGCGGTACCGGCTGGCGACGGCCTATCTTAAAAAGAACGATATTGCCAGAGCCCTCCCGCTGCTCCGCCTTATTCAGCTTGAAAACGGGTCCTACAAGGATGTGGCGGTTCTCATCGGCAAATACCAGGAACTCAACGCTAATAAAAATCTCCAGATTTTTCTGATGGCCTCTTCGGCGGATTTTGTCGCCCTTTGCCGTAAAATCGTCATGGGCTATTTTTCCAGGGCCAGAATAAAGATTATCAATATTTCAGTCAACAAGAGCGAATGGGCGGACATTTTGGCGGAGGTAGATACCCCCAAATGGTCAGACCTGATCATGTTCCGGTTTATCAGAACACAGGGCGCTATCGGGGAGCTTATTGTCCGGGACTTCCATTCCCACCTCAAGGAAGTCAAGGCCGGAAAGGGAATTTGCATCACCATAGGCAGCTTTACCGAAGAAGCCCGCCGCTATACCGAAGCCCGTCTTATCGATCTGATAGAAAAAGAACGGTTTACGGCGCTGTTGAATTCTGTTGACGCCAAAGCTGCCGCCGCCGCGACCCAGCAAAAAAAATGAGACCATGAGACCAATCGATCACTTTTTTTCACAGCTTGAGCGCCTCGAACAGTCCCTGCGGCCCGGCGAAGTTCCTGACAAAAAAACCCTTGATTATCTGGAGAAGGATTTTTCTGCTTTGGCCGGACCTGTCCTGGGACCGCAGGAAGCGGCCGGGATTTTTGACAGAACGCGGGAACGGATAACGGTAAAACCGGATCAAAAATTCCCACTCCACAGATTTGGCGCCCTGGCAGCATTTTTCCTCGGAGAATTTAATATTGATTCAATGGAACTTGCTAACGATGACTGGGACGACGTGCAGGAAACCCTGAAAGAATTATCGGGGGAGATACACCTTGATACCCTTACCGCCCTGATGCAGGAACTGATGAATTTAGGAAAACTTAACTAATACAATTTAAGCTCACACAAAGGCACGAAGGACACAAAGATTCTAATTTACACTTCTCCGTGAACTTTGTGCCTCCGTGTGGAACTTTCTTTCTTAATTTTATTTCAAACTACCAGTTACCGCCGCCGCCGCCGTAGCCGCCGCCTGAACCGCGATCCCGGCGGGGTTTGTCCATTGCTTCGTTTACACGGAGTTGGCGGCCGTCAAATTCGCGGCCATTGGTGCCGGTGATGGCGGCGCTTGCTTCTTCATCGGTGGTCATTTCGATAAATCCGAACCCTTTTGAGTTGCCGGTTTCACGATCAAAAATGATCTTGGCGGAGGCTACGCTGCCGAACTCGGAAAACAGGTTACGCAGACCATCCTCGGTGGTGTTGTAAGAGAGGTTACCGACATACAGTTTCTTGGCCATTGAGAAAATTCCTTCACCCGGATCGAACCAGTTGATTCAGCGCCAGGCACGCGTGAACTTAAAAGTCCGGGCTAAACGCCGCGGCTTAAAAGTCCCGGGACTAAAGTCCCTGATTATTCACGTCCGCTCATGCAGACGACTCAAATATTCTCCCGAAAGCAGATGCCGCGAGAAGAATAAAAGATGCAAAATATTGTTAAGGGAAGCAGGAGGCAAGCGGGAGACAAAAACGGAATCCCTAAACCGTCAAAGAGTGAAAAATACGTATGAACAATCCTGTAATAAAAAATACCCAAAAAATTTTCCTGTACAAAACAACAATATCACAGGTTTTTTTATTCCGTCAAGTACTCTGGAACCTTCATCCGTAAACGGATTCGGTTGAGGTTCAAGTACTTTGGAACCTTCATCCGTAAACGGATTCGGTTGAGACAAGTACAATTTTACCACCAACCACACGAATAGCACAAATGAGAGGTTTGGAGCTTCAGGTTTCTTATCTTTGTCAGTATCTTTCGTGTGGTTCGTGGTTCATTTATCGCCAAACAAAACCCTTATTGCCGTCTTAATGTCCTTTGCGGCGCGGGCCTCGCTGCCGGTTTTTTCGGTTGGGGCGGTATCGGCGCCCTCTGAGACGGGACCGAGAAAACCGGTAAAGCCGAGGCCGCGGGCCGTTTTTATCCGGGAACTGAGGCGGCGTACCGGGCGTATTTCGCCGGTAAGGGATAATTCCCCGGCGATCACGGTACCCGAGGGCAGGGGAAGACCGGTTCGGGCGGAATATATGGCGCAGGCCAGGGCTAATTCGACCCCGACTTCCTGTATCCGGATGCCGCCTGCGACATTTATATACAGGTCCTGGTCAGAGAGCCGGAGGCCTAAATGTTTTTCAAGCGAAGCAGCTATGCGGGAGACCCTGCCTGAGTCGATACGGTCAGAAAAGACCCTGCTCATGGCGCCCTTGGCGCTGACGGTAAGAGCCTGAATTTCGACAAGGAGGGTTCTGCTTCCTTCAAGCACCGCCGCCGTGGCGACGCCTGCAGGAATTGCCCCCTCACGGCGGACCAGAAACAGCAGACCCGGGTCTTCAACGGCAGAAAGTCCCTTTTCTCCCATCGTAAAAATGCCAATTTCCTCTGCCGAACCAAAGCGGTTTTTGGCGGCCCGCAGGAAGCGGCAGTCCCCGTCATTGGCCGCCGAAGCGGCGCCGTCAAAGTACAGCACCGTATCGACCATGTGTTCCAGGGTTTTCGGCCCGGAGATGAGCCCCTCCTTGGTTACATGCGCCACAAGAAAAAGCGCTGCGTCATGTTCCTTAACCCAGGAGATAAGCTCGAAGGAGCAGTATTTCATCTGATTAACGGTGCCCGGCGCCATTCCGGCTTCGGCAGTATAGAGCGTTTGCGCGGAATCCACCATTATGAGCACCGGCCTGACCGCTTCCAGTATCGTCTCAATTTCTTCAAGCTTGCCGGAACAGACAATTTCGATGCGATCACCCTGATCGCAGCGGTCACCGCCGCCAATTCCGGTTATACCCAACCGGTCAGCCCGCATCCGCACCTGCCCCGCCGATTCTTCGCCGGAAATATACAGAATTCGCCCTTTGGTTTCCGCAGCGGCGGCGGCCTGGAGTAAAAGGGTGGATTTTCCAATCCCCGGCTCGCCCCCGACAAGGATTGCCGACCGTTTCATAATGCCCCCGCCCAAAACCCGGTCCAATTCGGGGATACCGCTCGAGATGCGGCTCCCTTCCTGCGGATCAACCGAGGAAAGTGGAATCGACTGGGGTATACTGCGGCTGTCTGCCTGTCTGCCGGAACCCGGGCGGCCGGCAGGATTTACCGCAGTTTCAATAAGCGTATTCCATTCCCCGCATTCCGGGCAGCGCCCCAGCCACTTGAGCTCCTCATGCCCGCACGCCGAACACCGGTAAATAAAGGCCTTTTGCTTTTTCATTTTTGTTTCTTCATCATTAAGAATAATATATCAAAAAACCTTATTTTTCATAGACATAATCAATAATACGCCAGGAGACAGGAAAACCCCCTCTCAGGCTAACCTGTAGAGTCCGCCTGCGGAGCCTGCCTCTTTCTCTATTTGCTCATCTTTTTTCAGTGCATGTCTCCTCCGGCGGGGAATTCCAGAGACGCCTGAGAGTGGAACTTCCTGTCTCCTGGCGCTTTATTTGAAATGTGCATAAATTTATTGATTTTTCCTATTGACATATTTATACAGTGTGCTATATTTATAGTTGAACAAGCAATCAACTGTTCAACTGACGAACTGAAGGAGATACGGTAATGGCTAAAATTGATATTGTCAATTGCGACTGTACGGTAATCCACGAGGATGTGGTTAACCGGGTGCGGAGGAAGATGCCGGAGGAAGAAACCCTGTTTGAGCTTGCCGATTTATTCAAGGTTTTCGGGGATTCTACCAGGGTCAAGATTATCAGCGCCCTGCTGCATTCGGAGATGTGTGTGTGCGACATTGCCGCCCTTTTGGGGATGAGCAAGTCGGCAATTTCCCATCAGCTTAAAGAGCTGCGGCAGACAAAGCTTGTTAAATACCGCAGGGACGGGAAAGTGGTGTTTTATTCGCTGGATGATGACCATGTAACGGCGATTTTTAAACAGGGTCTGTCTCATGTTTGCGAAGGCGATGATCGCGGCTCCGGGCGAAGTTCGGCGGGAAGGAGGAAGGCATGACCATGCAATTTACCATGGAAGGGCTTTGCTGCCCGGTTTGCGCTTCCAAAATCGAGGAAG
>JAISJS010000185.1 GCA_031261385.1 Treponema sp. | reverse complement strand
CGCAGGAAGCGGCCTTTTTTTCCAAGAGTCTCATTGCACGGGAACCCCTGCACGGCTGTGCCTTTTCAGGTGCCATGAGTATCACTACCCAGGTAGATGACAGGGTTAGTATTGCCCATGGCCCCAGGAGTTGTGCGCATATTACCTACCAAAGCATTACCTCCATCCCCCGGCGCTTTCTCTTGGAACGGGGGATCATCCTTCCCTACGGTTCCTCTCCGCCCCTGGTTTCCTCTGAAATGAACGAAGGGGTGATGATATTCGGCGGCGTTGATGAACTTCGGCAAAAAATCCTTGAAGCGAAAATCCGCCGTCCAAAAGTACTGTTTATTCTGACAACCTGTCCCAGCGGTATTATCGGCGATGATCTCCGGTTTGTTCACGACCTGGAGGACGGCGCCGCAAAAATAGTACCGGTGCTGGCCGATGGCAATATCCAGGGGGATTATCTTCAGGGTATATTGATGGCGTATCGGGAAACCGCCCGCGCTCTTATTGACAAAACCGTCAATCCCGAAGAAAACACGGTTAATATCGTTGCGGAAAAGTCGGAAACCAATGCCAGGGCGGAAAGTCTCCGGTATGTAAAGGATATTCTGGACCGGTTCGGTATCCGCATTAACTGCCATTTTATCTGCGAAACCACGATTGATGAAATCCGCAGGTTCAGGAAGGGGAAGCTCAACCTGCTTGCCTACGGGGATTATATGGGCGGACATTTCTTGAAACCGAATTCGGCGCGGAATTTTTGGACAAGCCCTTTCCCATTGGCTTCCGGGAAAGCTGCGAATGGGTCCGCAGTATTGGCGCCTATTTTCACAAAGGGGATGATGAGACCGGCGCGATTGTGACTGAGTATCAGAAACAGTATCGGGAGGGGATTGATCGCATTAAGCCGCACCTTGACGGGCGGCGGCTCATGATTATCGCCTACAATCAGGATATTGACTGGATACTGCAAACCGCCGTTGACCTGGGAATGAAGGTTGCCTTTGTGGGAATCCTGAACTTTTCCCAGGACAATAATTTTACTACGGAGCTTACCGAACACATAACGGAACTGTACGTCCCCTATGAAAACACCGGGCGGGGCGCCGACATTGCCCGTATCAAGCCGGACCTGCTGCTTACCAACTACGGATCAAATGATCAGGACACGTCAATTTTGACCGATACCATCCCCCTGTGTCCTACCGCAGGATTCCTGAGCGGTCTCTTGTTTGCAAACCGCTGGGCGGAACTGTTTAAAATGAATTTGAAAGAAGGCTGGAGGCAGGATGAAGTACTATACCGAAAATATTGCTCCTGATAGCTTTTCAGGCAGCATTTTTGCCCTGGAAGGGATATGGGACGCTTGCGCCGTTCTGAACGGCCCCACGGGTTGTAAATTCTACCACAGCGCCATCAGCGACAGCCAGTTTCCCCGTACCGCCACCTATAACCCCCTGGAGTTTACCGAAGGCTTTTATTTCGGCCAGCCCAGGGTTCCCTCCACCTACCTGGATGGTAACGATTATATTTTCGGCAGCGGCGATAAAATTGCAAACATCCTTAAATCGGCGGTACAAAAGGGCTACGCTCTTATTGCGGTGATCAACTCACCCGGAGCGGCTCTTATCGGGGACGATCTGGCGCGGTTTCTCAAAGAGGAGGTAAAGGGCATTCCCTGTTTTTCCCTGGAGAATACCGGCTTTTCCGGCAGTTTCGGTTCGGGGTATCAAACCGCGATACTCAGCGCGTTATTGGCAATTGGGGTAAACGGGGAAAAGCCGGCAGGAGATACGGTAAAAAAGAAAACCGTAAACCTGCTGGGGCTTTGTATCTATCAGAAATACTATGACCAGAATTATCTTGCCATAAAAAACCTACTTGCGCTCTGCGGTATTGAGGTAATCGCCGCGCTGGGGGCGGGTGATTCTGTTGCCGCTTTGCGCCGGATGACCTGCGCTGCATTGAATGTGGTGGTTTACCCGGAATACGGCGCGGCCATAGCGGAGTATCTGAAAACAGGATACGGTATGCCCTCTGTATGCCCGGAAGAAGGCCCTCCCCTCGGGTTTGACGCGGCGGCAGCTTTTGTGCGGCAGGTCTGTGCGGCCCTGGACGCCGATCCCCAAAAAGCCCTGGATACCATAGACCGCGCCCGTGCCCGCGCCTACCGGCATCTCTCCCGTTTTTCCTCCCTCCTGGGCCTGCCCAAGGGAACCCTGTTTTCCATAAAGGCCGAAGCGTCAACTGCCTATGCCCTGTCAAAGTGGCTTTGCGGCTACCTGGGCATGATCCCCGCGGCAATTTCGGTTTTGCCTGACTCGGACAGCGGGTTCACCGAAAAACTGCGGGGGTTTCTTACCGGCATCCACTATCAGGATACCTTGAAAAATCCAATCATAGAAACCGCTACCCATATTTTGCTGGCCGATGGGAACACGATTGCGGAACTAAAGGTATATGGTCAGCAATGCTGCGGCATAGAAATCGCGCTTCCCGTTCTGGGGTATCTTGATATTACCGAAAAAACCCTTTTCGGCGGACAGGGCGCGTTGTTTCTTTTGGAGCAGATTTTGAACGGGTTACGGTTTGTAATCCGGTAGGGGGAAAGATACAGAGGGAAGTATATAAATATTTTTTTGAAAATTCGCTTGACATTATAAAAATCTGTAGATATATTATTATCAGTATATTTCAAAGGAAGTGGGGTGCGCGGCCAGTAACCGCAATTCCTCCGCTATCCCGTAACTGTAATAGGGAAGAACCGCCATAGACGGTCACTGGGTTTGGATTGTTAATTCATACTTGGGAAGGCCGGCGGGGAATCGCCCTTGAGCCAGGAGACTTTGGTATACCCGGACCCGTATAGGTCCGCACTCACTGTAGGCTTCGTGGATTGAGCCGGAGGTATCAAATGCTTGTTTCGTACAATCAAACGACTCCTTTTCTCTTTCTACCGGCGCAGTATTACTTGTTTAAGGAGTTTTTGGTATGGCTAAATTCATTTCAATCGGGGAACGCATCCATTGTATCTCACCGGTAATCAAGGCGGCAATGGATTCCAAAGATCCGGGACCTATTTTACAACGGGCAGAGGAACAGCTTAAAGCGGGGGCGGTGTATATCGATGTGAACATCGGCCCGGCAGAAAAAAGCGGCGCGGACTTAATGCCCTGGGCGGTAAAATTACTGCAAGAGCATTTTGACAATGTTCCCCTCTGCCTGGATACGACAAACCCGAAGGCTATTGAAGCGGGTATTGCGGTGTATAACCGCGCAAAGGGCAAGCCTATTGTCAATTCGGCGGACGCCGGGGATCGTATTGCCAATATTGATTTGGCGGCTGCCAATGACGCTATCTGCATTGCCCTGTGCGCTAAAGACGGTATTCCATCGGATAACGATGAGCGTATGGGGTATTGCCAAAGTATGTTGGAACGGGGCATGGGTCAGGGTATGGAAGCTGCCGACCTCTGGTTTGATCCGCTGTTCCTGGTGATAAAGGGGCAGCAGGATAAACAGGTTGATGTCCTGAATTTTATCGGCGACCTGCACAACATGGGGCTTAACTCGACCGGGGG
>JAISJS010000168.1 GCA_031261385.1 Treponema sp. | reverse complement strand
TACAGGCGGAGAAGACAAGCGCCAGACTCAGTGCCAGGCACCAACGATATTTGTTCATTATTTTTACTCCCGCTTGCCGTCAATTTTTTCTATGGGAAAACCTGTCAGACAGTGGGATTTATCCCGAGCCGCCGCATCTGTTCCTCTTCTTCTTTCTGGGCGCTGTACTCATGCCGGATTTGATTGGCCCGCACTATTGCATTTTTAACAGTAGCCAATTCCGGTTTAACTCCCTTGATCTTATCACGATCTTCCTTGGGAGCAGAAGCCTTAAAAAAATCATCCAGGGCGAAAAGAGTCCGGTGAAAATTTTGTACATCCCGGATCGTTTTTTCAAGGAATGCGGTAAGCTGATCCTCGCTCATGGTTTCAAGTTTTGACGCCGCAGCCCCGTGGATACCAAGGCTTGCCAGGGTTCTGATGCGCTTATCAAGATCGCTTCGGAAATGGTGAAAATTCACCCGCTCCCTGACCGGCACCCCTTTGGTGGAATCCATATACTGAATATCGTAGATGACCTCGTCCGGTTCCTTATTCATCATCTGCTGCATAAGCCGTTTGACCTTTTCCCAGAAACTCCGTTTCTGATTGGCCAGGAGGTTTTCGTTTTCATCTAACTTTGAACCGATCTCGGCGAAGGTTGACGCAACGCTTCCTATCACCTGTATTCCCTCAAGCAAAATTGCCTTGAACGAGACCGGCGCCTTTACCGCTTTGGGTTTTGCGTCTTCTAATTTGAGCGATTTAAGAATCGTCTCCTGCAGTATAGGCCCATCCCGTGAATAATCTTCTTTGATTAATTCTTCCACCAGTTCCTGGTAGAAGGGTTTTCCCGGCAGGGCGGTGGAAAGCTTTTTCTTGATATTTGCCGCAGTCGCCTCTGCCGCCGGCATACCGCTTGTCACCGCAGTTCTGACTTCAAGCTTATAGGCTTCTTTATTGTAATCGGTTAATTCTTTGAGAATCACCATAACGGCGGGCGTGGATCTTGAAAGTTTTGTCAGGGATTCGCCTATGACGCTGAGGGCCAGCGGGTCGACGCCTGATTTTGACTGATTGGTCAGTTCCGCCACCGCCCTGGTATTTGCCGATTGGGAATCCGGGCTAAGGTGAACCCAGTCAACATACCGCACCAAACCAAGGATACGCTTTATCCGTTCAAGGTTGAGAAATTCCACTCCAAATTGATAAAAATTCACCAAAAAATCGAGCTGGTTATCGTAATTGGACAGCCGTATGCTGAGCTGTTCGACACGTTCCGCTTCGCTGAAAGAACCGGTATCCGGCACCTCAAGTTCCCCGATTTTTGTTTCCTGTTTGTAAGGGTCCTCGTTAATAAGGCCTTTTTTAAGGTAGATTGTGTAAAGTGATGAAAAAGAGGCCTGATAATTGCGGAGTTCGTCCTTTAGTCTGGTCAATTCGGAGCTTTCAAGCCAGTCCTTCCGCGCCAGAAGGACTTCCGAGAGCCTGCTCTTATAATCCGTTGTTTCAGCCATCGCCAATAGTATGCAATAAACGATGAATTTGTGCAATGGACTTGTTTGCGAACAGTAATTTTCTGTTTATTTTTTAATTTTTTTGCAAATTATTGATTTTGACTAAAGCAAAACCCGTATATGATTCCCTATACAGGATATGAAAATCTTCAAAAAAGGCTTTTTGCCGGTTCTGCCGGCGCTTCTTCTGTTCGTACATTGCAACGCCGGTGTAAGCGTAACCGGCGCCCGCTGTTCCCTTGAACTTCCGGCCCTGCCCCCCGCCTGGGCGGAACTTTTGGGCGCTCCCCATTGGCGCATTGAATGGATAAGCCCGGAGGGAAAAGCGCTCACCCGTATATGGGCGGACGCCGGAGCGCCCGAAATTGATCTGCCCCAGACCCTTGCCAATCCGGTATCCGCCTGGCCTTTTTTCCCTGACAGGGGAATTCCGGCAGGCCTGCTTCGTCCTGCGGGCGCTGTTTTTCCCTTTGACGCCGCCGGAGAAAAATCACGTACAGCTGTTCTCCGCCTTGGCTGGCAGGGTGGAATAGACGCCGCTCTGTACCGGGAACTCGCCGCCGCAGTCCGGGACGGATCATCCGCCCAGGCGGCCCGTATCCCGCAGAATTTTGACTGGAAGCGGTTCCGGGAACTGTTCTCCGACCCGGAAATTCCCGATGCGGTACGCGCCGATCCCTGGATCGTGGACTGGAAAGCCGCCGCAGAAAAAATTGTCAAGTCAGGTTTTAACAAGCGTTCCATCACTGCGGGAGAAAAAGCCGATACCCCGGTTCCCGTATCCCGCGGTCCCTGGTTTGGCTCCTCCCCTTTTGCGTCTCCGCTGTCTTTTGAAGAAGGAACAGCCCCGGCCTTTCCCGCAGACAAAAATACCGCCGTCTGGTTTTCCGGTGAAGGGCTCCTCAAGGTAAACACGTCGGCGTGGCTGCTGACAAAGTGGGGAGAGTGACTTGCGTTAAAATTGCTTCGCCTTTGCGGTTTATATTCTTTGTGGTAGAATAAGGGTATGGCATATCGACACACGGCGATCATCCTTCTTCTTGGAATTTTTCTTTCCTGCGCCAAAACACCGCAGCAGGATCAACAGCCCGTTGATGAAAATGCCCTGCAGCCATTGGCAATACTCAAGGCCGGGGCAAACCCCATCTGGTTTGAGCTGGGAGATGATGGACCCAATCTGATTAATTCTCCTGCGGAAGCCGGCCTTGTTCCGTTTACCCCCTGGCCTCTGGCCCGGCATATCCGCGCTGTTCTTGCAGAGGGGGATGAGCTGGTATTCGGGGTAAACCGCGAGGGATTTCTCAGGACCGGTCCCTGGGACAGTGACGGCATAGCGCTTTACCGCATTGCCGATGTCCCCTATTGGGCTCAGTATTCGCTTGCATCTCTTTTTTTTATTGAAGAAAAACCGGCGGCCCTGCTTTACCGGGATGATTTTTTTTCCGATTCCCCTGCGCCGCTTCCCGGTATAAGGACATGGTCCCTTGCAAATTCCCCTGCGCCGGCGGCGCTGGAAATTCCGGCTTTTGATGATTTGCCTGCAGCGGAAGGCTGGGACGTGGATGCGCTGCGGCAGGGACCTGACGGGTTCTGGTACTACCGGGGGGTTAATAAAAATTCCGGCGAATCGGCGCCTCCGCAGATTGTCTATTTCCGGACGGCGGACCTTGGCCAAAAAGGAGAAGCAGTTTCAATAAGCGCCTTTCAGAACTCCGTCCTTCCCGAACCGGTAAGCGCCGCTCCCGATCCGCTGCGCAGTATGTTAAAGGCTGCCTTTGATCCGGCGGAGGCCGGTTCTGCGCAGGTGGTATCTCCGGATTTTTCTGCTCCCCGCCGTTTTTCCGGCGGCGGAGAAAATTCAGGCAGTCTTTCAGGCTATTACCGGAGCGATGAAACCGGCAGCGCTGCCTGTACCGTATTAATTTTTCCTGACGGCAGAGGACTCTCCCGTGTTGAGAATTCGGAAATCATCCACTTTTCACTTCCGCCCCTTCCCGAAGGCTTTGTCTATACCGGCCTTGGGCTTTCCGGGGTTACCCTTTTCGCTGCATGGGAAGAACAGCAGGGCTATGCCATAGGCGCGGCAGGTTTTATGGTGATAAAGCCGTTTCCCTGATATTCGCTTTGGCTTTTCTTCCTGCATTGCCGGAACACTAATCCCGGATCATCCAGCCTTTGGAAAAACGCTGGGCTTCTTGCCAAATTTTTTCCGTACCCGGTTCATCGAGATCCTGAACAGCCTGTGCATCACTTAACGGAAATCCGTAAAGGGAGATCCCCTCCAACAGCGCACGGGTAAAATTGCTGCTGTTTTGCGTCCGGTATTTTGGAACCGGCGCGGGGGACAGCGCTTCTGCGCCGGGAAGACGCTTTACCTGGCCGGTGAGCAGGGCCTCAAAAAAAGGCGAAGCAAGAATTTGGAAACTCAATGTTTGTGAAGATGACGGCCCGCTCCCGTCCGGTGAAAAATCCGCCAGAAGAAAAAGGGCCTTCCCCGCCCCAAAGGTTTGATAATAAATTCCCCGGATGGCGGGAAGGCCGTCCATAATCCAGGGATCACTTTCAAAGTCAATGAACACCGCCTGAGTATCGGGCGTGAGGGGCGGGAGCTCCTTGTCCACGGCGTTTGCCCAGGCCGAACGGAACGCTTCGGTTATAAGGGGATACCCACGCTCAGAAGATTCGCGCTGTTCAGGCGGAAAAACCCCTGTCCCATCAGGCGCCTCCTGTCCGGCGGAGGGAGGGTCGCCGGAAATAAACACCGCCTTCCCGCCGACATCCGCCGTAATCAGCCCAAAATCAAAACGCTGGGCAATTCCCCCCTGATAGAAAAAATCATCCCCGCGGGGCGCGCCGTACCCCGCAGCGCCGTTTGCACCGCCCTGCCCTGCGCTCCGCCCATACGCATCAAGAATTGCCCCCCTGACGATAAACACCTTTTCCTGTGCCAGGCCCCGCACCGCCAACACCAGCGAAGGGGCGCTCCATGAATTGGGCGATGTTTCACCGCTTTGCCAGTTCTGAACCCAGGCGACAGGATGCGCGGGCGGCCAGGCGTGGACCTCATCGCCCCCCAAAACACCGGACAGGGGAAGCCCGCGGGAAAGCCCGCCTGAATATGCAGTTTTAAATGAACCGGTAAGAAGGCTTTTATCGGCGGCGCTGAGAACCGTCCCAAGATCCCTCTGATCGCGGGTGATAAGGCCCACCCCCGGCGCCGCTTCGGAACGGGGCACTTGCGCAGAGCGAAAACGTACCGTCTGCGGCGGGCCAAACGTCAGCTTTCCAAAATTACTGATAAACGCTTCCCCGGAATTATCCCCGCCCTCCCCTCCGGCAGCATTCTTCTTTAAAGCAGAGGAACCGCAGGCAGCGGAAAACAGGACGAAAAACAAAACCGCCGCCGAAACGGCAAAATACCGGTTAAAAAAGTATTTTTTATTTGCCATGGTTATATTGTAACACATTTTGGGCGGAGGAGACATGAAAAATACACTTATGCGGTCCTACAACTTGGCAATATCCTCAGCAGAAAAACCAAAGCTTTCGGCGATTGTTTCTCCCGGGACACCTGCCGCCTTAAGTTTGCGGGCTGTTTCAAGGTTTTTCTGACGGGCTTTTGCCTGCTCTTCAAGAACTTTGGCTTCGCCCAGCGCCAAGCCCTCAGCACGGCCCTCTGCCCGACCCGCCCGCCGGGAAGCGTTCAGCCCGGAACGGTAGTCCATCGCGGCTTTTTCCCGAAACAATGCCCGCGCCCATTGTTCTTCATCACGGCTCATCTTCTTCAACGCCCGGTCCGCCCGCATTATGCCCTCCTCCTGCCGGCAGAGCTCCTCTATCAGCTTCGCCGCACTTTCTTCAACCCTATACCTAAAGTATATACCTCACTTCGTTCGGCGAGATGCATGGAAATTATTATCTCACCGCCAGTCGGCGGAAGACATCTTGCACCATTTTAGCTCAATTGGCAAGTTTTTCAAAGCCCGTTTCCTATAGAGTATTAAAACCGCAAAGTCGAAGAAGTCGAATAAGGAGGTTTGTCATTTAATACTATCCGTCTTATTCCATCCTTGAAGGATTGAACGTTAAAATGGATGCCCTTATATGCAATCG
>JAISJS010000146.1 GCA_031261385.1 Treponema sp. | reverse complement strand
GCTTTTCAGGATCACATACCGCTGGAAGGAACCATCGAAAAGCTCGTCAAGGGCGGTTTTGATGTGAACCTCGGCGCCGGGGTAAAGGCGTTTCTCCCCATCAGCCAGTCGGACGCGCAGAAGGTGGACAAGCCGGAGAAGCTCCTCGGGCTCAAGGCGCTGGTGTACGTGGAGCGGCTCTACTCCGACGGCAAAGTAAATATCGTGGTAAACCGCCGCAAATGGCTCGAAGAAGAAATCGAGAAAAAGCGGAATGACTTTTTTGAAAATACCGCTATCGGCACCGATGTTACCGGGACGGTAAAGAGTTTTACCTCCTTTGGGTCCTTTATCGACCTTGGAGGCTTTGATGGCCTTCTCCACATCAACGATATGAGCTGGGGACACGTTACCCGGCCCAAGGATTTTGTAAAGAAAGGCCAGGAGATACATCTTAAAGTGATCCGTATCGATCGTCAGGAAAAACGGATCAACCTTTCCCTCAAACACTTCACCGACGATCCCTGGGTGCATTTTGAGGACAAGTACCACGTCAACGATATTGTTAAGGGTACGGTTACCAAGCTCACCGATTTCGGCGCCTTTATCGAACTGGAAGAAGGTATTGAAGGGCTGGCCCACATTTCCGAATTTTCCTGGGTTAAAAAAATCAATAAACCCGAGGAAGTGCTTAAAAGCGGCGACGAAGTTGAGTGCATGATCCTTGGGTACGATCTTCAGGCGGGGAGGGTGTCGCTCGGCCTTAAACAGGTCACTGCAAACCCCTGGACCGATATCGATGAGAAGTACCCCGTGGGAACACGGCTGACCCGTAAGGTAGTAAAGCTCACCAACGCCGGGGCCTTCATCGAACTTGAAGAGGGGATCGACGGTTTCCTCCACGCGGACGATATTTCCTGGACCAAGAAAATCAAGCATCCGGGCAGTGAGCTCGAAGTTGGAAAAGAAGTTGAGATCATGGTCATCGATCTTGATCGAGAGGGCCGGAATATCAAGCTCGGGATTAAACAGCTTTCAGAAGATCCCTGGCAGAATTTTTCCGAGACCTACAAGCCCGGCGTTTCTGTGGAAGGGGAAGTTTCCTCCATCACCGATTTCGGTATTTTTGTACGGGTACCCGGCGGTATCGAAGGGCTCATACACAAAACCAACCTCACCGAAACCCGCGATGAAGATCCTGATGAGGCCCTCAAAAAATATCATGTGGGGGACAAGATCAAGGCGGTGGTTCTTGAGGTACAGGGAGACAAGCAGAAGGTTGCCTTCTCGATTCGGGATTATCAGAAGAAAGTTCAGCGGGATGAAATTTCCCGGTATATGGCGGAAGAGGAGTCCTCCGATTCCTTTACCCTGGGGGACTTCCTTAAATCCAAATCCGGCGGAAGTCAATCTGCGGAAGACCGAGATGCCGGCGCTGATACTCCGGAAACTGAATAGCAGACCGCATTTGTATGCTGTCAAAAATTGACGTCCAAAAATTTACGACTCTGATTGAGATTAACACTCTCATCAATTCCAATTTCGAGGATATTCATGCCCTTTTGACGCAGATACTCGATTCGGCTACCCGCCTCTGCGGCGGGGAGGCTTCCAGCCTGCTCCTTGTAAACAAGGAAACGCAGGAACTTTATTTTGAGGCGGCCCTGGGTTCCCGGCTTTCCACGGTAAAACAGTTTACCGTGAAGCTGGGTGAGGGTATTGCCGGCTGGGTAGCCCAGCATAACAAGTCCATCATCGTCAATGATGCGGAGCATGACATACGGCAGCTCCGCGTTACCTCTGAAACGGTTGACTATCCTCCAAAAACCATGCTGGCAGTTCCGATGCGGATCAAAGATGAGTGTATCGGCGTTATCGAAATAATCAATAAAAAAGAAGAACGGGAATTTAACCAGGACGATCTTGAATGGCTGGAGATTTTTGCAAACCAGGCGGCATTGGCGATTATTAATACCCAAAGCATGGACAAGGCCCGTTCAGAAATCAAACTGCTTGAGGACCAGCTTACTGCGGAAGAAGGGTTTCATCCGCTGATTGCGCGGAGCCCCATCATCCTTGAAAAAATTGATGTGATAGATCGGGTGGCAAAAACCGATTCCTCGGTGCTGATCCTCGGGGAAAGCGGGGTAGGGAAAGAGGTTTTTGCAGAACAGATACACCTCCGCAGTCCCCGCAGCGGCGAGCCGTTCATACGGGTAAACTGCGCCGCTATTCCCGAGGGGCTTCTGGAAAGTGAACTCTTTGGCCACGTAAAAGGGGCCTTTACCAACGCCATCGCAAACCGGCAGGGGCGTTTTGAAATGGCTGACGGGGGTACGATATTTCTTGACGAAATCGGGGATCTTCCCCTGTCGCTGCAGGCAAAGCTGCTCCGGGTGATTCAGGAAAAAACGTTTGAAAAAGTCGGGTCCGATACTTCGATCACCGCCAATGTCAGAATCCTTGCGGCTACCAATAAGGATATCGAAGCTCTGGTAGAGAAGGGTGACTTCCGCAGTGATCTGTACTACCGTCTTAACGTGCTTCCCATCTACATTCCGCCCCTGCGGCAGCGCCCGGAAGATATCCCCGAACTGGCGGGATTTTTTCTTACCAGGTTCATGGCGGAAACAAAAAAGCAATTTGAGGGATTTTCCAATACGGCGCTGGAGGCTATGCTTTCCTATTCCTGGCCGGGCAACATCCGTGAGCTTGAAAACTGTGTTGAGCGCGCCTGCGTTATCGGAAAAGGCAAATGGATAGAGCGTGAAGACCTTTTCTTAAACTCCCCGTCCTCCATACCGGAAACCGAAGGAGGGGATCGGAATCTTAAAACGGCGATCAATAGTTTTAAAACATATTTTATAAAAAAAGTGCTGGAAGAAAATAACTGGAATCAAACAGAAACTGCAAGAGCCCTGGATATTCAGAGGACCTACCTCTCCAGGCTTATAAAAGAATTGGATATTATTAATCCCAAGGAGTAATTGTTATGCCGAATGCAAAAGGAAAAAACAGCCCCAGCGATGGAATCAATGAATTTGTTCAAAAAAACCGGAAGCCCATATTCACGGCCCTTATCGTGATCGCCGCGGCGCTCGCGGTTTTTATCGGGACCATTTCGATCTCGGAGGCCCTGCGGAATAAGGCCATTGCCCGGGAAGCCGAATTTGAACGCAGATATGAGGCATTGCGCTTTGATATTGCCGATCCGGAAAAAGAC
>JAISJS010000116.1 GCA_031261385.1 Treponema sp. | reverse complement strand
ACCGTGAACGGATAAGTCTTTTTCGCGCAGAAGAAAAAAACCTTGGGATCAATCACTGTATTTCCGGGGCTATGATCGTTAAGGCGTGGAAACTTGAAGGCCCTGTCGGCGAGACCATCATCAACCATCACACCTATATGGACTATACCGGTGACCACAAGGACATTCTTTTCAGCATAGCCGCCGCCAACCGTTTTGCCTCAATCATGGAGATAGGTTTTTCCGGCGATCGCTATCCCGAAAAAACCGATAACCTTGTCTGGGAAACCCTTGGAGTAAACTACGATGTCTTTGAGGGAATCGAAAAAACGGTCAGCGAAGAAATTGAAAAAGCGCATGTGTTTTTGAAATTGTAGTAATATTCAGCTTAATAATATACAAATATCAAATAATTCGCCGGGGGACAGATGAACACCCCCGTGGGCTAACATGTAGAGTCCGCCTACGGAGCCTTGCCCTTCGGCTAAGCCGAAGGGCTTGGAGTTTTGGCTATGCCAAAACTCCACACTAGCTGTGTGCAGAAAGGCTTTGCCTTTCTGCAAGCAATCCGGCTATGCCGGATTGCACTCCTCCAGTGGGGAATTCCAGAATTGCCCCGCGAGTGGAACTCCCTGCTCCCTGGCGCCTCATTGGATAATGTATATTTCAAAATGATTTTTATTATTGTTAGCATAATATGGATCCATTTTTCCATCCGCGTTAATCCGCGGACCCCCTTATTCGCCTTCTGCGCCTTAGCGGTTTTCCCCCTTCTTCCTCTCTCTCCGTGTTCTCCGTATTCCTCTCTGCGATCTCTGCGGTTGATCTTCTTTCGTCCTCCGTTCGTGCTGTTCGTGGTTAATATTCCAATGCGCTGTATTGACAAAAATTAAAAAGTACAATATATTGTACATAGGAGATCAAAATGGATGCAATTACCTATACTGATTTACGGCAAAATTTAAAGACGTATATGGACAGGGTCTTTCAGGATAATGATTCTTTGATAATTACCCGAAAAAACAATGAAAATGTGGTTTTACTTTCAGTAGAGGAGTATAACAGCCTGCAGGAAACCAATTATTTATTATCAAACGAAGCAAATGCGGAACATTTGAAAAAATCAATAGCACAGCATAAAAACGGTAAAATAAAGGCAAGGGAACTGTCGAATGAATAAATTGTTCACGGACGAGGCATGGAACGATTACCGGTATTGGATAGAAAATGATAAAAAGCAATTAAGAAAAATAAATTCATTAATAAGCGATATAGACAGAAGCCCTTTTAACGGAATTGGTAAACCGGAACCGTTAAAGGCAAATTTACAAGGCTATTGGTCAAGAAGGATAGATACCGAACACAGGATCGTCTATGCAGTGGAAGAAAAGCAAATAGTATATATTTCATTTCGATATCATTATGAAAAATAAAACATTTTTTACCCTCCTTCTTTTCCTTCTCCTCTTTTCCTGTACCGCGAAAACGGAAAAAGCGCTCATTCCGGAACCGGTTTCTCAAAGTCCCGTTTCTTCCGGACAATTTGAATTGGAGCAGAACTATCACGAACAGGCCGCCCGTATTGCGTCATCCCTTGATGACCGCCTTCTGGCTTCCCAGGTGATCATTGCAGGAATTGACGGGAAGACCCATTTGAACGGCGAAATGAGGGCCCTGCTTTGGGAATGTCCTGTGGGCGGCATTATGCTTTTTAGTTACAATATTGCCGCAAAAAAAGAACAAATAAAAAGATTTTTGAGCGAATGCAGCAATTGGGTGACAGAGGCAGGCGGCGCCCGCCTTGAGGCGCAGGGCATTCCTGTTTTTCAGGACGGAAGTCCGCAGGGCGCTTTAGCGCAAGGCACTTTAGTGCCATTTATCGCCGTCGATCACGAGGGCGGACCGGTGCATCGTTTTGGTAACGCCGCAGAAAAACTGCCTGCCCCTTTTTCGTATTGGGGCCTTGCGCAGTGTGAAGGGATCGAAAAAGCTCTTGTACGGATTGAAGAAGACAGTTTTCGTTCGGCCAATGAAATACGGGATCTGGGTATCACGATGAACTTTGCCCCGGTAGCGGAATTCCTTACCGGTGAAAACAGTCTTTTTCTTGAAGATCGGTCGTATGGACCCGATCCTGTTTTTACTGCCGCTGCTTCTGCGGCCTTTATCCGCGGTATGGAAAAGGCAGGGGTCACCTGTGTGGTAAAACATTTTCCCGGTAACGCAGGACCGGATCCGCACAAATCACCTTCGGTGCTTGAAGGGGACAGGGCCGCTTTGGATTTCATGGTCAGCCCCTTTGCCGCTTTGATTCATGACGTCCCTGCGTTGATGATTTCCCACAGCGTGGTCCCCGCATGGGATAATGATACCAATGCGAGTCTTTCCCATGCTATAATGGGGGACTGGCTCCGCGGGGAGCTGGGCTATCAGGGGATTATCATTACCGATGATTTTTCGATGGGAGCGGTAAAGAATACCGGTAAGCCCGGCGCAGGGATTGCTCCCGGCAGGGCTGCGGTAAAAGCGCTCATTGCAGGGGCAGATATGGTGTTGACCTGGCCGCCTGATATCAGAAAAACGCACCGGGAGATCATGGCGGCCCTAGCCTCAGGGGAAATTTCACGGGAACGTCTGCGGGAAGCGGCGGAGCGTATCATTTTTGAAAAAATACGGAGGGGGCTCATTAATGCCGAATAACCAAAGGCCGGAAACAGAGGGGCAGGGCGTTCCTGCGCTTAGTGAACGTATTCTTTATAAAGACGCCGAATGTGTCGTGGTCAATAAACTGTGCGGTGAAGCTGCCGAGGGCGCGGGGAAAGGAATGGCGGATCTGCCGGTACTCCTTGCCGATGCACTGGCGGCTCCTGAAAAAGATAACCCGCAAGGGCGGGGCGGCTTTCTTCCCGCCGCAGTTCACCGGCTTGATGTTCCGGTGTCGGGCTGCTGCCTTTTTGCCCGCACACCCCGCGCCCTTGCCTTTTTAAATACCTGTTTTTCGCAAAGTTCAAATTGGGATGGTGAAACAAAGCGGGAAAACGTCATCGAAAAACACTATTGGGCGATCACTGAAATTCCGCCTAACGGTAAAATAGTTCCCGGTTCAGCGGAATTGGTTCACTGGATAAAAACCGATCCAAAAACAAATAAATCAACGGCATTTGATGAACCCGGCGCAGATATGAAAAAAGGAATACTTAGGTACCGGATCCTCGGCCGCGGGGACCGGTACCTTTTTATCGATGTTGAACTATTAACCGGACGGCATCACCAGATCCGGGCCCAGTTTGCAAAAATTGGTCTGCACATCAAAGGGGATCTAAAATACGGATCAAAGCGGAGTGAAAAATCAGGCGGCATCAGGCTGCACGCCCATTCGCTGTCGTTCCCCGATCCATCGTCACTCGAAAAACGTATTTCGGTAACCGCCCTGCCCCCGGTACGGGATAACCTCTGGGACTCATTATTGGAATGCATTGAATAAGGAAGAAAAACCGCAGAGAGCGCAGAGGGGAAGAAAGAGGGCACGGAAGGGAAAATTCCCTTTTATTTTCTCCGTGTACTCTGCGCTATCTCTGTGTTCTCCGTGGTTAATCTTATTTTTGAAGACAGTCATTGCGGAGAAAGTTAAGTAACGGTTCGCCCCAGTGTTTTGTCTCGTCTCTTTCGGAAAGGAAACGCCGGTACAGGCTTATCATGTGGCTTCGGATTACGATGCCGTCTTCAGGTTTTACTCTTGCCCCGTTTTTTGGTTTTGCAGGATGCGCTGATTCATCGGGATCCTGAAAAAGGCTTGATGCAAAATGAACCGCTTCTTCTTCGGGGAAAAGTTCCCTGTCAAAACAGGTCATTGCATACATGGCGGCGGCGACGCAGTTTACGCTGTGCTGTTTAACGTACAGGACTGCTTCGGTAATAGCCAGGGCGCCTTTTCGGAGTTCTTCGGTACGCCGGGCAAAGCGCTTTTCATCACCATTACTGTGCATCATCCGGGCGAAATCGGTGTATACACGGATCACAATCATGACGTGCAGGCTTGGGATACACATCAAATGGGGATCCGTTAAATGGATAGTGAAGAACTTTGGCCGGCTGATATAAAAAGGCCGGTTGGTTGTAGAAAAATTTTTTTCATAAACTTCCACCGCAAAAAGGTACAGACGTTTTATAGATTGAATAAATATTTTTGTCTGGGAAAGGGCTTTGCGTCCGTAGACTCTGAGCAAAAAGCTGATAATTCTGATCCAAAAACCGATAAAATCAAGATAAACGGTAATCCAGGACGGGACAAAGGGGATTTTTTCATCAAGGGGATGGTCTACCCGGGATACCGGGACGCGTCCCGGTAAAAAAGCGGTCCGGTATTGGAGGAAAAAAAATTTATCCAAAACAGTCCAAATACACTGTGCCGCTTCCATCCGCAAATAGGGTGAGCCAAAAGCCCTGATAAATGCGCCGGGAAACGATTCATCAAAAATAGACCGCTCCCGGGCAAGGGTAATCTGGGGAGAATCGATAAATTCCTCAGTATCGGCAATTTGTTCAGCCATAATTGATACTATCACAAAATACTGAAAAGTGTCATTATACCTTTAAGGAAAATATATGGCAGGACCTCTTGTTAATGCGGCGGTTATCGTGGTTTGCGCGCTGGTGGGATGCTTTCTGGTACGGGGCATTCCGGATCGTTTTGAGGAGATACTCAAGAAGGCTATCGGCCTCTCCATTGTGTATGTGGGGATAAAAGGGGCGCTGGATAATCAGCATGTGCTCCTCCTTATCATGAGTATGGTCATCGGGGCGGTGATAGGGGAGCTTATTGATATCGATAAATGGATGAACCGTCTGGGGCTTTGGGCGGAAAAAAAACTGGGGCTTTCATCCCCCGGCGCCGGTGAGGCTGTTCCCGCGCAGTCTGATTTAAAACCATCTGTCGTAAAACCAGCCGCTTCAAAACGTTCGTTTGCAAAGGGCTTTGTATCGGCCAGTATACTTTTTTGCGCCGGTTCCATGGCCATAGTCGGATCAATACAGAGCGGCCTGCTCGGAAACCATGAAACGCTTTATGCAAAGTCGATACTGGACGGTTCCATTTCAATAGTGTTCGGCGCGTCAATGGGCATCGGCGTTGCCTTTGCCGCAATCCCGGTTTTGATTTACCAGGGGGGGATAGCGCTGGCCGCCATGGCCATCCGTGATTACCTGACGGCGGAGATTATTCAGGAAATGTCCGCCGTGGGGAGCCTCTTGATAGCGGCCATCGGTTTCAACTTCCTCAGCATAAAAGAGATAAAAGTGGCAAACCTGATTCCTGCGGTCTTTATCCCGTGGATCTATTTTGCAATACGGGGCCTTTTTATCGTTGCCGCGTAAAGCGCCTTGTAAACAAATCAATTAAAGGATATGCTGTACCAATGAAAAGACAACTTGCAATTATTTTTCTTGGCATTTTGGTTTTTACCGGTTGTAAAGAAGACGGCAAAACAGCAAACTCAGCGGATAAGCTGGATGCGGATACCAGTTATGCATTCGGTCTGGAGCTCGGCGGAAGTTTTAAGGCTGCAAACCTCAACCCCGAGTATAACGACTTTCTCCAGGGTATCAAGGATTCCATTGAAGGGAAGGAAACACGGTTCAGCGTGGAAGAAGCGCGATCAAGAATACAGGCCGCTGTTATGTCCGGATCGGAAAAAAGAAATGAGGGCTTGATACAGGCGGAAGCTGAGTTTCTTGCGGAAAATTCCCGGAAACCGGGGATTGTTGTCACCGGGAGCGGGCTCCAGTACGAGGTGATTTCAGAAGGAACCGGGGCACGGCCCGCCGACACCGATACCGTACGGGTCAATTATGAAGGAACCCTTTCCAACGGTACGGTTTTTGACAGTTCCTATTCCCGCGGGGAACCCGCAGAATTTCCCCTTAATCAGGTTATCTCCGGCTGGATCGAGGGAATCCAGCTTATGCGGGTAGGCTCCAAGTATAAGTTCTACATTCCTTCGGACTTAGGCTACGGTCCCCAGGACATGGGGATTATCCCGCCCTATTCACCGCTGGTTTTTGAGGTGGAACTGCTTGCTGTCGTAAAGGACTAACGATGAAAAAAATCATGGGAGTTCTCTGCTTTTTTGCCGCTGCCTTTGCCCTGTACGGCAAGGGTATTGCAGAGGATGTAAATTTTGCCGAAGAAAACGCACAAACCAGTTATGCGTTCGGCATGATTGTCGGCGCGGATCTGAAACAGACAGGCCTTGCCTTTGATTACGCCGCCTTTGCCGGGGGCTTTAAAGATTCGTCCGAGGGAAACGCCCGGTACACCCAGGAAGAGGCTGTTGAGATTGTGCAGACCGCTTTTCAGGCGGCAATGGAAAAGCGGGCCGAAGAGAACCGCCGTAAAGAGATTATTTTCCTTACGGAGAACGGTACTAAAGACGGGGTAATCACCACCGAAAGCGGTCTTCAGTACGAGGTACTTGTTCCGGGGACCGGAGACA
>JAISJS010000071.1 GCA_031261385.1 Treponema sp. | reverse complement strand
TACTGGTCCACAAGGTCCCCGAACGCGTGGTCTGATATGGGTAACAGTATTACAAAAAGGGGCTGGCCGCTGAGACCGGAGCGGCCTTTAGTAATCAGCCAGAATTCCCAAAAGCCGGTCCTTGTCGATAGACCGGAGAAAGTTAGCGAGCCGGGGCCCCTGGTCTTTCCCAATCAGGGCCTGGTAACTGGCCCGGAACAGGGCCTTACCATCAAGACCTGAATCTTCGGCAGCTTTGTAGATGGCTTCGGCACAGGATTTGTCGTCGGCAAATTCATCAATCCGCCCAATAACCGTATCCCGAAGCCGCTTAACGGCGGCTTTTTCATTATCATTGAGCAGGGGAGAAACGACGCCTGCGGTATTGAGGGCAAAGCGGAATTCTTCCGGGGCGCATTCTTCCACCCAGTACTTTGCGCAGGCGGCCCGCTGTTTTAAAGCGGGGATTTGTTCCGGTTTAAGCGCAGAGGCCTGCCCGTTTGCTAATGACGATTTTTCAAGAGACGCGATGGTTTTTTCAATATCGCCATCGGCAATCTGGATGAGGTTGCACAGGTGACGGAAAGGAACCTGATACGGCATGATCGCCGGCATTCCGGTTTTCCCGTCAACCGTTTCAACCTGTGAAAGTTCATAGATACGTTTTTCTCTATTGTATACGGATTCATCTTTGGCTTGTTCAACTTTCCAGGCGATGCGTTCGGTCTTGTCGTAATCTTCATATATCTTGATCACATCAAGATCAAAAGAAATCGTGAACTCCGTATTGGGCCGGGTACCGGCAAAGAGGTAGCGGGCCAGTTCCGGCGTGTACACCCGCAGCACATCTTTAAGATCTATCACCTGGCCTGATGAACTGGACATCTTGCCGGGAACGCCTTTGGTGCCGATAAAATCGTAACGGAAGGTAACCGGCGCATCCCAATTGTACACATCCTTGCAGACATGGCGGGCCGTATCAAAGGAGCCGCCCTGGCTATGATGATCTTTTCCCGCAGGTTCAAAATCAACTTTTTCGTATTCCCAACGCATCGGCCAATCAACCCGCCAGCCAAGCTTGATCCCTTTTGCCGTGCGAAGATCCGAAATTTCCTTATGCCCGCAACTGTTGCAGTGATAGCTGACCCCCCACTCGCCGTCCCAACCGTCTATATCGGTATCATCTTTATTACAGGCGTCGCAGAAAACACTGATGGGCCACCATTCACCCTGTATCTTATGCTCCTCGTCGCGGAATTTATCGAGGATATTTTTTAACGCTTCACGGTGTTTCAGCGCCCGCCGTATCCCTTCGGCATATTTTGAAGCCCGGTAATTTTGCGCCTGATACAGGTATTCAGGATGAATCCCGACAACGGGCAGCATCGTCTCCACATCAACTTCGTGATGACGGGCATAGCTTTCATCCCGGTCCCAGGGATCGTTCACCATGGTGATGGGGAAGCGCAGAAACTTTTGCAGCTCCTCCTGTTTGGGCATATTTTTTGGCACCTTGCGGAACACGTCGTAATCGTCCCATGAATAAATAAACCGCACCTTTTTGCCGAGATCCCGCAAGGCCCGGGTCACAAGGTCCACGGAAATGATCTCCCTGAAATTGCCGATATGCACCGTCCCCGAAGGGGTAATCCCCGAGGCGCAGGTATAACAATCCTTATCGCCTTTTTCCCGGATAATTTTAAGAGCTGTTTCATCAGCCCAATGGGCTGCTGCCCAATGTGCGGGCGCTGAAGCGCCTCCTGTCTGTCTGCTGTTCTTGTCCATAATTATGAGCAGTATAGTCAAAGAAGGGATAATGGACAATAGCGGGATTATACCGTATCCTGAAAGATATGCAGGGGAAACGTTTAAAAAGATTTTTCTTCTCTTCGATACAGGGAAAAATCCTGTCCATTCTCCTGCTGGTTATTACCATATCTTTTTTGACTACCTGGTATCTGGTGTGGTATGTCACCCAGGCCGCCATGCTGAAGGAAAAAGAAACTAAACTGCTGTCGGTGACCAGTGTCCTGAAAAACCAGCTCGGCCCCGATTCCTATGATGATATTTTGCGGCGTCACAATGCCGAGTCTCTGTCAAGGGAGATAAAAATAACTATTTTAAACCGGGAATTGCGGGATGGCGCCGATGAGGTTGCCGCCGCGTTTCCGGGGCTTGGCACGGGGTTTTACTCGCTCGACCTTGAGGCGATGCTTGCCTACGCCCCATCGGAATTGTACGGCCAAAATGTCGGCCTTCCCATTCCCCAGGAACATCCGGGCCGCATAGTGATGAGCGCCAATAAGACAATGATAGTCACCGGTACCATGGTGCGGGGCAATATCATGAATGCGATGAACCCCATTGAGCGGGACGGCAGGGTAATCGGCTATATATGGGCCAATGAACTTACCACCGATATTGAAGCGGGATTAAAAAGCACCACCCGTATGATTTTTTTGATCCTTGGAATAACGTATACCATTTCCCTGATCCTGGCGATTGTACTTTCCCGGCGGACTATCCGCGATATAAACGGCATTATTAACGGTGTTCGGGAGATGCATTTTGATCTCTCAAAAAAAATCAAACCTGCAAGCGGAGAACTTGGCGAGGTTGCCGACAGCATCAACGCAATGGCCGCCGGCATCGCCAGGGCAGGAGAGGAACGCAAGGCGCTGATTCTGGCAGAAGCGGCCAATGCCGCCCAGCGGGATTTTCTTGCACGGATGAGTCACGAAATACGCACCCCGATGAACGGCGTACTCGGTATGACCCGTTTGGCAATGCAGGCAACTACTCCGGAAAAGCAGACCGAGTACCTTAATAAGATTCAATCTTCCGCATCCCTGCTGCTGGGTATTATCAATGACATTCTTGATTTTTCAAAAATAGAAGCCGGAAAACTTGAAATCGAGAAACAGCCTTTTAACCTATCTGAAATGACAGAAAATATCCGGGAGCTCATTCTGCCGCGAATCAACGAGAAGGGATTGTCGTTGATCGTAAACATAGCGGACTCGGTTCCCCTGCAGGCTGTCGGCGACGGGCTGCGCCTCTCCCAGGTTTTACTGAACCTCCTCGGCAACGCGGTAAAGTTTACCCAGGAAGGTTCCGTTTTTCTGGAAATAACAAACCGGCCTCTGCCTTCGGGAAATTTTCGTATTGACTGCCGCGTTCGTGATACCGGCATCGGCATGACCAGTGATCAGCAGGAGGCCCTGTTCAAACCGTTCTCCCAGGCTGACAGCTCCACAGCCCGCAAATTCGGCGGCACCGGCCTTGGACTTTCCATCAGCAAAGTACTGGTGGAGCTTATGGGCGGCGCCATCACCGTAAGCAGTGAACCCGGCAAGGGCAGCGTCTTTGCCTTTTTTGTCGAACTTGAGCCTCTTGATGACGATGCAAAAGCAGTCCACCAGGTTGATGAAGCTGTAGAGAATCAGCGCTACGATGGCCGCCGCCTGCTGTTGGTTGAGGACAACGCCATCAATCAGGAAATTGCCATCGCCGTACTCAATGATCTTGGCGCTGCGGTAGACACGGCGGAAAACGGTGAAGAAGGCGTCAAAGCTTTTCTTGAAAACGATTACGATTTGATTTTTATGGATATACGCATGCCCATAATGGACGGCTTTGAAGCAGCCAAACGAATACGAGCCAGCAATAAGCATAACGCTCTCTCCATTCCAATTATTGCAATGACCGCCGACGCCATGCGCGAAGACCGTGAAGCCAGCATTGCCGCCGGCATGAACGACCATGTGTCAAAGCCGATTGATATAACAGAGATTAAAACGGTGATGTATTATCAGCTGGTGAAGAAATAATAAAGGATAACATTCCAATTTTAATTGAGGAGACGTTTTATGGAAGCGATTGAAAGAGTAAAGTGCCCGAATTGCGGTGCGGAAATTGATGTTAATGCGGTATTGTTTCACGAGGTTGAAGATAAAATGGAGGCTCATTATACCAATCGCATAAAGAATGAAAGAGAAAAAATTCGTCAGGAAATTTCAAAAGAGTCTGAAGGCGCTCTTAAAACTTTACAGGAATCTCTTAAAGAAAAATCTGCCCAGGTTATGGAACTAAACAAAACAAAAGCCGAAAACGCCCGCCTTGAACTTGAGAAGAATGAATTAAAGGATAAAATAAACGCTGAAAAAGACGCAGAACTGATTCAGAAATTAAAAATGCAAAAAGAAGAGCAAAGAGTATTTTT
>JAISJS010000349.1 GCA_031261385.1 Treponema sp. | reverse complement strand
CTGATCTTTGGCGATAATCTCTTCCGCATCGGCCTTGATCAGGAAACTGATAAGTTTCCACGCCTCTTCCTTGTGGTTGGAGGAAGAGAACGCCACATAGTCGTCCAGGAAGATTACGGTCTTGGAACCGGCTATATCACGGGGGATAGGGGCTATGCCCCAACGGAGTCCTTCTTCGGCAGCTTCGGTAAGAACGGGAATTTCCCATTCGCCGGTGATATACATACCCAGTTTGTTGGTCATAAAGAGCTGATCCGTGGGCGGAACCCGGGCGGTCTGGAGGGTGGATGGGGCATAGCCTCCTTTAATCATGTCGACAAGCCAGGTGTAGGTTTTGATCATGGGGGGTTGGTCCAGCGTAGCGGTGGTGTGGTCGGCGGAGAACACGTCCCCCCCGGCGGAGTAGTAAAAGGAATTGGACCGCTCAAGGCTGAGGTTGGAATAGATACCGTAGGTTTTATTCGGCCCCGTACCCTTGGTAATCTTCCGGGCGGCGGCCAGCATTTCCTCTAAAGACCAGGTGTCATTCCAGTCGGCCTTGGGGTAGGGAATGCCCGCTTCATCAAAAAGGTCCTTGTTGTAGACAATAACCAGGGTATAAACGCCCACGGGGAGCCCGTAGAGGCCGCCGTTTACCTTGGCCTGCTCAAACACATTGCCGTCGTATTCCGCCATGTTAAGATCCCGGCTGACATAACTGGAAAGTTCCAGAAGCTGGCCCATGGAGCTGTACTGGGGCATTTGCAGGGACGCTACCCGCCCGGCATCGGGGGGAGTCCCCGCAGCGATAAGGGTCATCAGTTTTTGCCCGTAACCTTCCCAGTCGCCGGGGACATTCTCCATGGTTACCTTGATGTTGGGGTTCTGCTGCATAAAAAGGTTGACGCATTTGGTCCAGGTGTTGAATTCTTGGTCGTTACACATAACCATAAAAGAAATTTCCACCGGCGGCGTTGAAGCCGCGCCTCCGCCGACAGCACCGCTTTCCGCTTTCTTGCTGCAGCCAAGCAGCAAAGCGATAACGAGGAGAGCGGACAACACTGCCCCCGCCTTTACCAGTTTTTTCATTTTTCCTCCTGAAGTTTAGAAAATATTTTTCAAAGACAGGCAACGCCCATCCGTAGAAACCAAAAATACCGCGCCGACCTTTACCCCTTTACCCCGCTTAACACCACCCCTTCGATAAAGTAGCGCTGGGCAAAGATGTAGATAATAACAATAGGCAGAATAGACACCGTGGCCGCCGCCATAAGGAGATTCCAGTTCCGGGTATAGCCATTTTGGAAGGCCATGAGGAACAGGGGGATGGTGAATTTTAACCGGGAATTAAGATAAATAAGGGGGGTAAGAAAGTTATTCCAGTTATTCATAAAACTGAAGACTCCCAGGGTCGTCATGGCGGGAATACAGAGGGGGAGCATGATCCTGAAAAAAATTGTCGGGTAGGACGCGCCGTCAATTTTTGCCGACTCCGCGTAAGAATCCGGAATAGTTATAAAAAACTGCCGTAAAAGAAATACCCCATAGGCGTTGCAGAGGATGGCCGGCACGATCAGGGGCAGATGGGTGTCGATCCAGCCGAAATTTTTAAACCACACGAACATGGGGATTAAGGTAACCTGGCCGGGGATCATCATGGTGGCCAGCAAAATCAAAAAAAGCTGATTTTTGAAACGAAAGCGCAGTTTGGCAAAGCCAAACGCCGCCATTGATGCAGAGAACAGGGTGCCGAAGGTATTGATAACGGCAATTTTCGCGCTGTTAAAAAAACCCATAGCCATGGGGAGCCGGACGAAAACTTGCTTGTAATTGTCCCAATTCCAGGGCCAGTTGGGGATAAGCTGAGGCGGGTAGACAAAAAGATTAGTCCGGCCTTTAAGAGATGTGGAAACCATCCAGGCAAAGGGGAAGATCATGGCAATGGCCCCGGCGGTAATTACCACGTAGAGCAAAAATTTCCCCACTATTGCGGCAGAGCGGTGCAGCAATACCTTTTGTTTAAACGTCATAATTTACCCACCTGTTTGAAAATTTAAACTGCATGATAGTGACGACAAACACGATCACAAATAGAATCCACGAGTATACGGCGGCGTCCCCCATCCTAAAGTAGAGAAAGGCGGTGTTGTATATTTCCAGCACAATGGTGCGGGAGGCATCCGCCGGGCCGCCCCTGGTAAGCATGTAGGGCTCGTTAAATACCTGGAAACCCCCGATAAGCATCATGGTTAAGGTGAACAGCAGGGTAGGGGTAAGGAGGGGCAGGGTAATCTTGAAAAAACAATAGAGTTTGCCGGCCCCGTCGATATTGGCCGCTTCGTAGTAGGTTGGGGAAATACCGTTAAGCCCCGCCAGGAATATTACCATGTAGTACCCCGCAGCCTGCCATACCGACAGCAGGATCACCGTGGGCATGGCCCCATTCATGGTGGTGTACCAGCCGAAGGGGGGAATGCCGAATGTATCCAGCAGGGCGTTTACAAGGCCGTATTCGGGGTGAAAGAGCCAACTCCATACCAGGGCGATGGCAACGGAGGAGGTAACGTTAGGCAGATAAAAAAGGGTGCGGTATAGGACAAAGCCCTTAAGTTTATTGGACAGGGCCAGGGCCGCCAGTAACGCTATAAAGGTGGTAACCACAATATGGCCCACGATAAAATAAACAGTGTTGCCGAACAGCCGCCATGTAAAGGGGTCCGCCAAAAGCCGCCTATAGTTTTCCAACCCCACGAATATTGGTTTTTCCAGAATATTCCACCGGGTAAAACTGATGCCCAAGGATTGAATTACCGGTATTACCGCAAAAAGCAGCAGGCCGATAAATTGGGGGGCAATGAAAAAATAACCCCACCGTTCTTCACTGTCACGCTTGTTTTTCTTTATTGCCATTACCTATCCTCCTTTGCCACAGAATTAAGATTGCCCAAAACCGGGTATATCAATAATTTTGCCTCCCTGTATTGCCGATTCGTGGGCGCATATTCCCGCAGCCACAATGTTTGCGCCGTTTATTTCGTTAACCCAGGATTTCCGGTTTTCTATGACGCTGCGGATAAATTCATGGACCATGTGGGGATGCGATCCTCCGTGTCCGCCTGACGCGTCCCGGTCCAGGGAAAGCTGGGGGTTTGTTTCATCATAATCTTCGTGTTTAACAGTAAAACGGCGTATGGATTCCGGCAGGAGCGTATGGTAATTCCCGGTGGATATCCGCTCCACTGTTACCGGTAGGCCCCGCAGGGGATTCCCCTGATCATCGCGCCGGGGTGGCAGCAGGGTGTGGATCACGGGCTGTTCGCTTTCAATCTGCTGCCATTCAAATGTTTTCTTTGAGCCGTAGAGGATAAATTGTTCGGTGTAATCGTGGGCGGTCTCAAAGAGGGAGCGGGTAACTTCGCCCTTAAGGCCGTTGGCAAATTCAAGCTGGGCCGTTTCAACGGGGAAGGGATTCCCGTACCGGGCGTGGAGTTCCTTACGCATAACGCCGGAACCCAAACCCCGGACCCGCACAATGGGGGAATCCGCCAGCATTACCAGGGGGGCAATGGCGTGGGTTCCGTAGAACAGGGGGGGCAGGCCCAGCCAATAATCGGGCCAGTGCTCCATATCCTGATAATGCGCGCCCCGGAGAAACTGAATATTTCCTATTTCACCGTTTTTCAGCATCTCAGCGGCCTTAAAAAAGTGAGTGGTGTACAGGGCGGTTTCCATAACGCAGTAATTCTTTCCCGACTTTTTTACCGCCTCCGCAATGGCCTTTAGATCGTCAATATTTACGGCCATGGGGACCGTACAGGCGCAGTGTTTCCCCGCCTCAAGGACCGCCAGGGTTTGTTCCGTATGACAGGGTATGGGGGATACTAGGTGTACCGCGTCAACATTGGGATCTTTTAATACTTCTTCGAAACTTGAATAAACCTTTACATTTCCTAATCTGGCGGCGGCGTTTTTGGCCAACTCGTGGCTAGGATCGAAAATGCCAAAGGAGGCTACATCAGGGTGCTCCGCATATATCGGGGCAAAGGCCGCACCAAAACCGAGTCCCGCCAATACTACGTTTAACTGTTTCATGAGGTAAGGATTCCACGGCAGCCAAGAAAAAAGGAATTGACGAATGGATGAAAAAGATGTAAATTTGGGCAATGTTATGATATATGGATTGAAACCCGCGGTAAACCGGAAAGTTTTTGACTGTAGCCCCATGTTGTACATTAAGCCGCAGAAACATCCAACACGGTTTGCGCCGGACTATCACGACCTGGTTTATCTTATTGAGGGTACTTGGGGCGTGCAGCTTGAGGGTGAGGAAATAGAGCTGCGGCCCGGTGATACGGCCATGCTTCCCGCAGGATTTCATTACCGGGGCAGCAGCCTGTGCAGTCCCAATACCCGGACTATCTATATCCATTTTGAAGCCAAAAAAGGCGACCGCCCCCTGGACGAAAAAAATAAAAAGCAGAATTTACCCATACTATCCCATACCCATCAGGATTCGGGAATGGTAATCGGCCTGCTTCAGGAGCTTATAAAAACAATCAGGTTCGACCAGCCGCACCGGACCATGCGCTGCTCAACTATCCTTAATGCCATAATTTTTCTATTAGCGGATTCGTATACGGGAACCGGATTAAAAAGGGATGCGCAAATTTCGCGGCTGCTTGGTCTGCTCATTGACCGGCAGGATAAATTTTTTTCCATTCCGGAGCTTGCCGGGGAAGCGGGGTTAAGCCGGAAATCCCTTACCTCCCGTTTCAGGGCGGAAACCGGGCAATCGGTTCACCAATACCAGATGAACAGCAAGCTGGATCAAATAGCGGTGATACTTAAACTTGATTATTATGTCAACCTAAAAAACATTGCCCTTAACTTTGGCTTTTATGACGAATACCATCTAAGTTCCTGCTTTAAAAAGAGGTTTGGTCTATCCCCCATCAAATATAAGCAGCAGGAAGAAAAACGGATGCAATAGCATTTTGTCGCTAAAAGCCGCCTGACCGGGGCCACAAGGAGCAAGCCAAGGTGTTATGTGCAATGTGGTCTAAAATTTGCTGGAATTTTTGAATAAAATATATTGACAAAATCATAAAAAGAAATTAAAAATAATAGGGAGAAAAAACGGTGAAAAATATTTATAGTATTTTATTGTTCATTATAATAATGTTGTCATGTTCTCGGTCAAAAGATATAATAAAGGCAGAAGAATCTGATAAAAATTTTATTCCAATCAAAAACATACAAGAATTTGATGGTATATTTGATAGAAGGACTGCCAGACAATTTTCTTCAAATCGGGTTACACAAAATCAAATAGAATTGATACTTAAGGCCGCATTTGCTGCCCCTACAGGAGGAAATCAACATTCTTGTGAATTTATAATTGTTACCGATAGGAATATAATGTTAAATATGAAAAAAGGTAATCCATATTCCCAAGCCTTAGATACTGCGCCTCTTACTATTGTTATTGCAGTCAATACCAAAACGGCAGTATATTCTGAACTTTTAACATTGGATGCTGGAATAG
>JAISJS010000337.1 GCA_031261385.1 Treponema sp. | reverse complement strand
ATCGCCGAACCAGGAAGAGCGGTCATTCATGGGGATACGCATATCCTCAATTTCGCCAATCTCGCCGTTATAGTAACCCAGTGTTTTCATACACCGCACCTCGTAAGGATAGTATGTCTTTTTTCGATAAATATGGTCAATTGAACCCAAACGGAGCGTAAAATCGGGCCTTGCCAAAACTTTTTTTATATCCTACAATTTAGGTAGGAGTTAAAATGAAACGGGGCACCCTGCTGATACATAACGGACACGAAACCGATCCCGCCACGGGAGCGCTTGGGGTTACCCTCTACCAGACTTCTACTTTTGATCAAAAAGCGTATTTTCAGACACCCGCAGGGGAACACCCGCAACCCCAGGAATTTGACTATGCCCGCTCGGGAACTCCTACCCGAAAAGCCCTGGAGGAAATAATTGCGGAGCTTGAGGGCGGGGAAGCCGGTTATGCCTTTTCGAGCGGGATTGCCGCCGTTTCTTCGGCGCTGGGGATTCTTTCGACAAGGGATCACATTATCGCCGCAGAGGACATTTACGGCGGCAGTTACCGTATGCTCAACACGTTTTACAAACGCTGGGGTCTTGAGGTAACGGCGGTCGACGCCTCGGACGCGGAAAACATCAAAAAGGCGATTAAGCCGAATACCAAAGCGGTGTTCCTCGAAACTCCCTCGAATCCGCTGCTCAAAATTACCGACCTTAAAGCCTGCATTGCCGTTGCAAAAAACGCGGGGCTTCTGACCTTTGTTGATAATACCTTTATGACGCCCCACTTGCAGCGGCCCATCGAACTTGGGGCGGATATCGTGATCCATTCGGCGACCAAATTTCTCGGCGGCCACAGCGATGTGATTTCCGGGCTTGCCGTAACGGCCACAAGGGAACTCGGAAAAAGGCTCTATGCGGTGCAAAACGGTTTTGGCGCAGTACCGGGGCCGTGGGATGTGTGGCTTGTGATCCGCGGGATCAAAACGCTTAAAGTACGGCTTGAAACTCAGCAGGCGTCGGCGCAAATTTTAAGCCGTCATCTGCTTAAACACCCCAAAGTGGCGGCGGAGTACTATCCGGGACTCGAAGATCATCCGGGGAAAAAAATCCACGATGGTCAGTCCTCGGGGCCAGGGGCGGTGTTCTCCTTTAAAACAAAAACCACCGAACAGGCCGTCCGTTTTTTGGGCAGCGTAAAACTTGCCGCAGCGGCAGTGAGTCTTGGCGGAGTTGAGACCATTGCATCGTACCCGGTGCGGATGAGCCACGCTTCCATACCCCCCGCCGAACGGGAACGGCTTGGCATCACCGATACTTTGATACGCATATCAACAGGACTTGAAGATCCCGAGGATCTGATTGCCGATTTTGAAGAGGCGCTGAAGTAAAGAGAAGAGATTACCACGAACAGCACGAACGGAGTACTGAAGAAGGAAGAGGGAAAAGAGAGCTATGAGTGAAGATCATTGTAAAATAGATACAATTGCCGTACACGGAAAATATCCGTTTGATCCAGTTACCGGGGCAATCAGTGTTCCCATTTATCAGAGCTCCACGTTCAGGCATCCCGGTCTTGGTCTTTCGACCGGGTTTGATTATTCACGGACGATCAATCCCACACGGAGCGAACTGGAAAAAACCATCGCCCTGCTTGAACACGGAAAATACGGACTTGCCTTTGCAAGCGGCATGGGCGCCATTTCAACACTGATAAAATTATACAAACCGGGTGATCACCTCATCGTCTCGGAAGACCTGTACGGCGGGACCTATAGGCTTTTTAACGAATACTATGCACGCTATGGGATAACGTTTTCCTGGGTTGATACGAGCAATTTTGCGTTAATAGAAGCTGCCCTCCGGCCTGCGACTAAAGCCATTTTTATCGAGACCCCATCCAACCCGATGATGAAGGTTACCGATATCGCGCGCTGTGCGGAACTGATACATAAAAACGGCGGCGATCTTATCGTGGACAACACGTTCCTCTCTCCGTATTATCAGAACCCCCTTGACTTTGGGGCAGATATCGTAATTCACAGCGGCACCAAATACCTTGCGGGGCATAACGATACCCTTTCCGGTTTTCTTGTCCACTCACGGGATGATCTTGAAAAGGATCTGCGGCTCTCCCAGAACAGCGAAGGGGCCACCCTGTCCCCGTTTGACTCATGGCTTGTGATCAGGGGAATTAAAACGCTTGCCGTCAGAATGGAACGTCATGAAAAAAATGCCGCCGCCATTGCCGCGTGGCTACGGACACAGGATCGGGTGGAAAAAGTTTTTTATCCGGGCTTTGCCGATCATCCCCAGTATCAGCTTACAAAAAAACAGGCGCGGGGCGCGGGGGGCATGATTTCGTTTTACCTTAAAAAAAACGCCGATGTTCCGGTATTGCTTAAAAGCCTTTCCCTGGTGCTTTTTGCCGAAAGCCTGGGCGGCGTTGAGTCCCTTATCACGTATCCCCTTGCACAGACCCACACGGCGATTCCGGAAGCGATGCGGCTTTCCGCAGGGGTGAATGACCGGCTCATGCGGCTCTCCGTCGGAATTGAAGCGGCGGACGATATTATTGCCGATCTTGATTCGGCATTCAAACAATGTAAAAAGGAGAACGATTAATGAGAATCTCAACCAAGGGCCGTTATTCGCTTGAGGCGCTGCTGTACATGGCGCTGCTCCCGAAAGGTGAATATTCAAGCACCCGATCCATTGCGGAAAACACCGGGCTTTCCGACGGTTATCTGGAGCAGCTTTTTATCCCGCTGCGCAAGGCGGGGATCAT
>JAISJS010000193.1 GCA_031261385.1 Treponema sp. | reverse complement strand
CTGGACAAGGTTCACGAGATCAATGACCGTCATGGCTCCCAGGCAGGGGATCAGGTAATTATCACCACGGCGGAGATACTCCGCTCGGTTATGCGTTCCGGCGATATTGCCGCCCGCCTTTCCGGTGATGAATTTGCCGTCCTCCTCCCCGATACCGATGTAGATGAAGCTAAAATGGTTGCGGATCGTATCCGCGAAACAGTAGAGGTTCGGCAGGTTCAGGTACCTGTCAGTCCCGGCGCTCTCGAAAAGACCACTATCGGTATACGGACCAGCATAGGCATCGCCGTCGCTCCTGACCACGCTGAAACCGTCGAAAGTCTGGTTTTTGTCTCCGACAGCGCCCTCCGCAAGGCCAAGGGCCTGGGCCGTAACCGGGTAGAAGTTGCCGGTTAGCGATTTAACCGCAAAGTGCGCGTGAGCGCACATATAATTAATTTTGAAATCGGCTCACTTTTTATTAAAATTTGTATTCTACCGCTTGACATGTTTTTGTCTTTTTGATACATTTTATTTCCCTGCCGCATGTTTTTTTTGAGGGCGGGTTATTATGCTCATTGCGCCGGAATACGGCGACGCCGGATGCTGCGGCGTAAGTAAAAAGGGAGTTTTTAGCGCATGCCTACTATTAATCAGTTGGTTCGTTTCGGACGGCAGCAGGTTACCTCCAAAACGAAGTCCCCGGCTCTCCAGTCCTGTCCGCAAAAGCGGGGGGTTTGTACCAGGGTTATGACCGTAACCCCTAAAAAGCCCAATTCGGCTCTGCGGAAGGTAGCCCGTGTGCGCCTTTCCCATGGGACTGAGGTTACCGCCTATATTCCCGGAATCGGGCATAATTTACAGGAACATTCGGTAGTTTTGGTTCGCGGCGGCAGGGTCAAGGACCTCCCCGGGGTCCGTTATCATATTATCCGGGGCGCCAAGGATACCTTGGGCGTGGAAGACCGCAAGCGGAGCCGTTCAAAATATGGCGCCAAGCGGCCGAAGGCGTAGGAAAAGAGCATGGGACGGAAGAAAAAGACTGTGGATCGGGGTATTGCCCCGGATCCCAAATACAATAGCGTAGTGGTTTCCAAGTTTGTAAACAGGATGATGTGGCAGGGCAAACGTTCAATCGGCCTGCGTATCGTCCATGAAGCGCTGGGAGTTCTTCAGACAAAGGCCGATAAAGAACCTTTGGAGGTATTCCTCAAGGCGATAGAGAACGTCAAACCGGTAATCGAGGTTAAATCCCGGCGGGTTGGCGGCGCAACGTATCAGGTTCCGGTGGAAATCCGGGAATCCCGGCGGGAAGCGCTGGGGATGCGGTGGATTATCAATGCCGCACGGTCACGTTCGGGCCATGGCATGGGAGACCGTCTTGCAGCGGAGCTCTTGGATGCGTATAATAATACGGGGACCGCCTTCAAAAAGAAGGAAGATACCCATAAAATGGCGGATGCCAATAAGGCTTTTGCCCATTATCGTTGGTAAATAGAGAGAGGCTGTATATCAGCTTTTCTATTGTTTTTTGAAAGCGTACCCGGTTTAGCCGGGTAAAGACCGCGTAGCGGACGAACTTTCGGGTTCGGTGTCGGGGAGGTTATAAGGAAATCTATAGTCGTCGACATTACCCTGCGCGCTTTTCAGGGAGCCGCTTTGGCGGTTCCGGTGATCCAAACCGATCATCAAGCGTTTGCTGAGATGAGATAGGTGGAACGGAATAGGATAAAGGATTTTGTCTTTTATCTTGAGGCATTTTCCTGCTGTTCGTTTCTTTTCTTTCTTATAATCAATTAACGCTATTTTGCAACAATGTTGCTCGCCGGAATGTTATTCCTGCGGTTTATATCTTTATAGGATTTTTAGTGCCCATGAAGGAGGACACGAAATGGCAAAAGATAAGTTCAATAGAACGAAAGTACACATGAACGTCGGGACTATTGGTCACGTTGACCATGGCAAGACGACGCTTTCCGCAGCTATCACCATGTATTGCGGCAAGAAATACGGTGATAAGATCATGAAATTCGACGATATTGATAATGCGCCGGAAGAAAAAGCCCGTGGTATTACCATTAATACCCGGCACCTTGAGTATCAGTCCGAGAAACGGCACTATGCTCATATTGACTGCCCCGGACATGCCGACTATATCAAGAACATGATCACCGGCGCTGCCCAGATGGACGGTGCTGTTCTCGTGGTATCGGCGCCGGATTCGGTTATGCCTCAGACCCGTGAGCACATCATTTTGGCCCGCCAGGTTGGCGTGCCCAATATCATTGTATTCCTGAATAAGGTTGATCTGGTTGATGACGCCGAGCTCCTTGAATTGGTCGAAGAAGAAATCAAAGATGTCTTGACCGCCAACGGGTTCCCCGGCGACAAGATTCCTATCATCAAAGGTTCTGCTTTCAAAGCGATGGAAGACCTCAACAAGGGCGAGGAAACCGAAAATTCCAAGTGTATCCAGGAACTCCTTGACGCTATGGACAGCTATTTCCCCGATCCGGTACGTGACAGCGATAAACCGTACCTGATGCCCATCGAAGATGTATTCACCATTTCCGGGCGCGGTACGGTCGTCACCGGCAAGGTGGAACGCGGTATCCTCAAGCTCAACGAAGAAGTTGAAATTGTCGGTATCAAACCAACCAGGAAGACCGTCGTTACCGGCATTGAAATGTTCAATAAATTACTTGATGAAGCCCAGGCCGGTGATAACGTTGGTACCCTGCTCCGCGGTGTTGAAAAGAACGATGTAGAGCGCGGGCAGGTTCTTGCCAAGCCCGGCAGCATTACCCCGCACCGCAAGTTCAAGGGACAGATTTACTGTCTTTCGAAGGAAGAAGGCGGACGGCACAGCCCCTTCTTCAAGGGATACCGGCCCCAGTTCTACTTCAGGACTACCGATATTACCGGTACGGTTGAACTTCCCGAGGGAAAAGAAATGGTTATGCCCGGTGACAACAGCGAAATTTTCGGTGATTTGATTCACCCCATCGCCATGGAGAAGGGGCTTCGTTTTGCAATCCGTGAAGGCGGCAAAACAGTAGCTTCCGGCCAGGTCACAGAGATTATTGAGTAGAATCCGCTCATATAAATAACGGCGGCGGCAGGTTTTTGAAATAACCGGTTTTTGACAATGTTAAAAACCGGTACTGTATCGGGGATCTGTCCCCCGTTATCTGGAGGAACAATGGCTAAGGAACGAATTCGTGTCAGGCTGCGCGGTTTCGATGTTGAGTTAATCGATCAGAGCGCGAAGTCCATCGTTCAGACGGTGCAGAAAGCGGGGGCAAAGGTCACAGGACCTATCCCGCTTCCGACCCGTATCAACAAGGTGACGGTGCTCCGTTCACCTCATGTGAACAAGAAGGCCCGCGAACAGTTTGAGATGCGGACCCACAAGCGCTTGATCGATATAATCAATCCCTCTTCTGAGGTGATGGATTCTTTGATGAAACTGGAACTACCTGCAGGTGTGGATGTAGAAATCAAACAATAGATCCGTTGGATTTATTGATGCGGAGTTTGTGCGAACCAAAGGTTCGATGCAAAGTCCAAAAGACTTTAGGCTTTTGGACGGCAGACGGTCCGGAGACTTCGGCTCAACAGAGTCGGCGGATAACGTGCTTAGGAGTGAGTGATGCTGGGGCTATTGGCCAAAAAAGTGGGCATGACGCAGGTCTTTGATGAGGATGGAAACCTCGTACCGGTAACGGTAATGCGGGTTGATCCGAATATCGTCATCGCCCAAAAGACAGAAGAAAAAGACGGCTATAACGCTGTACTCGTCGGTGTCGACGATGAAAAGAAAAACCTGGTAACCAAGCCCTATGGCGGGCAGTTCCCGGAAAATATCGCGCCGAAAAAAAAGCTCCGCGAGTTACGGGATTTTGAGAAAGAGGTTGCCGTGGGTGATTCCCTTGGAGTGGAAGTGCTGGAAGGGGTCCGTTATGTGGACGTTTCGGGCGTTTCCAAAGGTAAAGGGTTCCAGGGTGTTATGAAGCGCTGGGGTTTCAGCGGCGGACGTCGTTCCCACGGTTCAAAGTTTCACCGGGAACCGGGTTCCACCGGACAGTCCACCTATCCGGGGCGTACCTTTAAGAATATGAAGCTGCCGGGCCGCATGGGCCGGGAAAATGTAACGGTTTTAAGCCTTAGGGTTATTAAGGTTGATCCGGAAAAGCAGCTCATCATGGTCCGGGGCGCGGTGCCCGGAGTAAACAAAAGCCTCGTGTTCGTCCGGGCTGCGGTAAAGAGATAGCGGGGAAAATGATGAACTGTAAAGTATATTCAAAGGATGGCAAGGAACTGCGGACCATTGAACTGGACGAAACCGTTTTTGGTCTTCCGATCAATGAGGACGTGATCTGGTACGCCATCAACAATGAGCTGGCCAATAACCGGCAGGGTAATGCCAGTACCAAGGACCGCGGCGAAGTCCACGGCTCCAACGCCAAACCCTATAAACAAAAGGGTACCGGCCGCGCCCGCCGCGGTGATAAAAAATCCCCGATTATGGTCGGCGGTGGTATCGTGTTCGGGCCCCGGCCGCGTGATTTTTCATACTCAATGCCGAAGAAAGCAAAACGGCTTGCAATTAAAACCATTCTTAGCCTAAAAGTGCAGAGTGATTCATTAAAAATTATCGAAGATTTTTCGATTGATTCGGGAAAAACCCGTGACCTTGCCGGGTTGCTCAGCAATTTTACCCCCGGCGAACGGACGGTGCTTGTTTTAAAGGATGATGATCCCAAACTGAAGCAGGCCGCCGCCAATATCCCCTGGCTCTCCTATCTTTCCTATAACCGGCTGCGCGCCCATGACCTTTTCTACGGACGCAAGGTGCTGATGCTGGAGACCGCCGCGAAAAACCTTAACAGTTTTTACGGACCAGAATCGGGCACGGCTGAGGAGGCCGCAAAATGACAAGTTACGAAGACATCCTTCTTGAGCCGGTGCTTTCAGAAAAAGCCAACCTCCTTAGGGAAGAAGGAAAATATGTATTCAAAGTGGCCCCTGCAGCGACAAAGATTCAGATTAAAGAAGCAGTGCGCCGGCTTTTTAATGTGCACCCCATCTCCTGCACGGTGATGGTGGTTGCGCCCAAACCAAAATCGCAGCGGGGACGCTCCGGTTTTACCGCTTCCTGGAAGAAGGCAATAGTCCGCCTTCCCAAGGATGAGAAAATCAGCATCTTTGAAGGCGTGTAGGGGAACTTAGATGGGAATAAAAACATATAAACCCATTACCGCGGGGATGCGGCAGTGGACCAGTTTGGATTACTCGGAAATCACAAAAGGCGCGGCGCCGGAAAAATCCCTTACCACGGGCCGTCCTGAAAAGGCCGGAAGGGATTCCAACGGACGGATTAGCGTGCGGCATAAAGGCGGCGGTCATAAACGGCTTTACCGTACGATCGATTTTAAGCGGGACAAGATTGGGATTCCCGGCAAGGTTGCCGCGATTGAATACGATCCCAACCGGAGCGCCAATATCGCCCTTGTCAATTATGTTGACGGCGAAAAACGGTACATCCTCGCCCCTAAAGGGCTTGTGGTGAACACCGCCATTTTAAGCGGCCCCGATGCGCCGATTGAGAATGGAAATGCATTGCCCCTGGAAAATATCCCGCTGGGCTTTACCGTACACAACATTGAGCTTACCTTGGGCAGGGGAGGGCAGATGGCCCGCTCCGCCGGTTCCGGGGCGCTCATCGCCGCAAAGGAAGGGGACTATGTTACCCTTAAGCTTCCCTCGGGGGAGATGCGGATGGTTTTTAAAAAGTGCTATGCCACCATTGGGACTGTCGGCAACGAGGATCATATGAACACGACCCTCGGCAAGGCAGGCCGGAAACGCTGGCTTGGCGTGCGCCCCACAGTTCGCGGCATGGCCATGAACCCTGTTGACCATCCTCACGGAGGCGGCGAGGGTAAGAACAAGGGCATTCATCCGGTTTCCCCCTGGGGACAGCCGACCAAGGGATACAAGACCCGGAGCAAGCACAAGCCTTCCTCCCGGTTTATCGTCCGCCGCGGTAAAAAGAAGTAAGGGAGTAAAGGATGTCAAGGTCCATTAAGAAGGGGCCCTTCATTGAGAAGAGCCTGTATAAAAAAGTGCTGGAGTTGAGCAAGTCCGGGGAAAGGAAAATGATAAAAACCTATTCCCGCTGCTCTACCATTATCCCCGAAATGGTTGGCGGAACCATTTCGGTCTATAACGGCAAAAACTGGGTTCCCGTATATATTACGGAAAACCTTGTCGGTCATAAGCTTGGCGAGTTCTCCCCTACCCGGATTTTCCGGGGACATTCGGGGTCGGACAAGAAAGCCGCCGCAAAATAAGCAGGTAGGAAAATGGCAACGAAAGATACTTCCGGCGGAAAGACCGGGTATACAGCGATAAGCAAATACCTCATCGGATCGCCCTATAAAATCAGGCCGGTGGCAGATCTCATCCGGCGCAAACCCTATCCCGAGGCAATCTCCCTGCTGGAGAATATGCCCCACAAAGGCGCACGGCTTTTGCGGAAGACGGTAAAATCAGCCGCTTCCAATGCCCTGGGCAGCAATAAGCAGCTTGATGAAGATATGCTCTACGTAAAAGATGTGTTGATTGACGAAGGCCCCCGGATGAAACGGGTTTGGTTCCGGGCCAGGGGCCGGGCGGATATGCTTCTTAAAAGGATGTGCCACATAACCGTGGTGATTGATGAAACCGGAATATCCGGCAACTCTGTAAAGGC
>JAISJS010000370.1 GCA_031261385.1 Treponema sp. | reverse complement strand
ATCGGAAATAATAGTATAATTAACCCCGGCGTCCGCCCAGGCATTCTTCATGCCGGTTACCCGGTTGATGTAGTCGGACTGGCCCGATTTGCCGCCGAGTACCACTACCTTAGCCTGCTTTTGTCCGAATTTTTCCGCCATCATTTTTCCAACCGCGTATCCCTGATCCAAGCCCTGGGAGCCCACAAACCCGTGGATGTATTTCTCCCCTTCCCTGGCAATATTGGCGTTTTGTATAAGCACCGGGATCTTATTATCATAGGCTTTCTTAACCGCCGGTATCACCGCAACCGGGTCAACACAATTCACCACGATTACATCCGGTTTCCGCGCGATACTGTCTTCAATCATCGCCGCCTGTTTTTGCGGATCAAAGGTAGGATCAAAATACGTTACCTCCGCGTTGTAGAGTTTACCCTCGTCTTCCATGCCCTGCACAATAGCGGTAACGGAAGGATGGTCCGCGTTGTTATGGATAACACAAATCTTCAGCAGATCTCCGGCGGCCCCCCCCGCGGCGGCAGCGGAACCTGCGGGTTTTCCCCCGCATCCCATGAACACGAAGGCCATTACCCCAAAAACTACCAAAAACCTTTTCATACAATTCCTCCAAATCGTGATATTGATACGGAATACATCCGTATATGCCAAATTAAAGGGTGCCTTTTTTCCGTCTTCCCTCATTGCTGATAAACACCGCGTCCAGAACAACGATGGTAATCAATACCAGCGCCCGAATCCCTATCTGATAGTAGGTTAACACCCGCATCAAATTCATGCCGTTGGTTAATATGCCCAGGCTGATAACCGCAATAAAGGTGGTAAGCACCTGCCCCTTCCCCCCGGTCATTGACGCGCCGCCGATTATCGCGGCGGCAATAGCCCACAGGTTCGAATCCTGGCCTATCTGCACCGTAGAAGAATTCAGGCGCGAGGCAAGCAGCACCCCCGAAAAACTTGCCAGGATACCGCTCATGATAAATGCCGCGAGTTTTGTTTTATCAACATGTATGCCCGCAAGATACGCACAATCACTGTTGCCGCCGACACTGTAAAAATTTCTTCCCGCCCGGGTAAATTTCAAAAAACAGTAAATCAGTACGGCCAGGATAAGCACGGCAATAAAAGGAACCGGGAAAAAGCCCAGTGATCCGTTACCCCAGAAGGTAAACGCCTCATTCGTACCGGGAATGGATTGTTGTTTCGTATAAAACAGCATGATCCCCTTGATTAAGGTCATCGTCCCCAGGGTGGCGATAAAGGGAACAACCCCCCCTTTGGTAACCAGCAGCCCGTTAACGGCGCCCACGGCCGCGCCAAAAAGCAGGGCAACCAACACGCCGGTATAGACGCCCCGTGACTGAAAACTTATCGTCAACGCGGAGGCCATGGAAAGAACCGAACCGACGGACAAATCTATACCGCCGACAATCAGCACAATCATCAGGGCCAATGCCAAAGGGACGTCAAAAGAAGTCTGCCTGAGCAGATTATGGATATTGAGGGTGTTTAAAAAATACGGCTGGGCCAATATGCCGAAAAAAATAAAAAGCAATACTAACAAAACGATGGCCGGCCTTCTCAACAGAGAAGCAATGACGCTTGTATTTTTCATGGCCCTATATCCTTTCCTTTCTTGAAAATCCGTCGGCCCACACGACAATAATAAACACCAATCCCTTTGCTATCTGCTGGGCCTCGTAGGGGAAATTTATCAGGATAAGAATGTTATTCAAAATGCCGAGTATTAACATACCGACCACGGTATATAAGGTATGCCCCCTGCCGCCGAACAGACTGGCGCCGCCGAGAACCGACGCTATCATGGAATCAAAATCCATCCCCACACCCGCGTTGGCCACCGTGCTGCCGGTTCTGGCGGTCATAATCAAACCGGCAAGGGCCGCGGTAAACCCGCAGAGGGCATAGGTCCCCAGTACGATTGCATTGATATTAATACCCGTTAATTGGGCGACCTTTTTATTCAGCCCGATAATGTATAAATACCGGCCGGTCACCGTTTTTCGTAAAAAGATATACAGGATAACCGCGAGGACCAGAAAAATTATCACCGAATAATGAACGACGCCGAACAGTTTCCCCCGCCCCAGAATAAGAAAATCCTCAATTTTCACGCTCCAGGTTTTTGATTTGGTTAAAATCAAATTGACGGAATACACCAAAATACTCGTTCCCAGGGTAATCAGAAACGCGTTTGCCTTGGTAAAAACCACGATGGCGCCGTTTAAGAGCCCCACCAAAACCCCCACCGCCAAACCAAGCGCGATAGACGCGGCAAGGCTTGCCCCGGCGATTTGGGACATCACCGCGGTAATCCCCGAAAGGCCGACGATATAGGCGACGGACATATCAAAGTTTCCGGTGATCATTAAGATTGTCTGGCCCAATGCGACAATCCCCAGGGCGCTGATACCCCAGAGTATATTCAGCAAATTTTGAAAGCTCAAAAATTGGGGTGATAAAAGACGGGAGATGATCAAAAAAACTATCAGTAACACAAGGGAAGAATTCTGTTTGCCCGCAAAGGCTTTTAGTTTCGCCGCACCACTACTCATACCGTATCACCTTTGATCTGCCCGGTGGCATAGTTCATGATAATTTCTTCACTGGCATCTCTTGCAGCAATTGAACCGTTGATAGCACCTTCCTGCAGTATGAGTATCCGGTCACTCAAAAGAAGCACCTCCGGCAAGTCGGTGGAAATCATCAGTATGGAAACCCCTTCTTTGGTCAGTTCATGCAGCAGTTGGTATATCCCCATCTTTGCCCCCACATCAACCCCACGGGTAGGCTCATCCACAATCAGGATGTCCGGTTTTATCGCCAGCCATTTTGCGATAACAACCTTCTGCTGATTGCCGCCGCTTAAATATTTAACCGGCTGATTCAGGGACGGCGTCTTTATCGAAAATTTGGCGATATACTCCGAACCCAGGGCCTGCTCGTTTTTTATATTGGTAAAAAAACCAAAATCGGCTAATTCCTTTAACACCGCCATGGAAATATTGCTGTACACCGAATGGGGTAAAATCAAGCCCAGCTCTTTTCGTTCTTCGGAAATATACCCTATCTTTGCCCTCATGCTGTCCATCGGCCGTTTCGGATGAAAGACCTTCGCGTCAAGTTTAATTTCACCCTCATACTTATTATCACCGAACAGCGCCCTGCCGATTTCGGTACAACCGGAACCCATCAGTCCGGTCAGGGTGACAATTTCCCCCCGGTGCAGCTTGAAGCTGATGTTCCGGAAGGCGCCGTTAAGGGAACTAATATTCGTAACTTCCAGAATGACATCATCAAAGGTTTTTTCTTCCCGGTGGATAATCTTTTCTATATTACGGCCTATCATCATTTGTATGATTTCGCCCAGATCAACCGTATGGACATCCCGGCTCCCGATACATTTTCCATCCCGCAACACCCATACGATATCGCATATTGTTTTTATTTCCTCAAGCCGGTGGGAAATATAAATAACGCTTATCCCCTTTTCTTTTATCTTCCGCAGTATCGTAAACAGGCTGTCGGTCTCTTTTTTTGACAGGGAGGCCGTAGGCTCGTCAAAGATAATGACCCGGGCATTCAGGGAAATTGCCTTGGCAATAACCACCATCTGCTGTTCCGCGACAGAAATATCCCGTACAATTTTTTCCGGGCTTATATCAATATCCAACTGTTTAAGCCAATATACCGCTTCCGCATTCATTTTTTTATAATCGATCAACCCCGTCTTATGGACGATTTGGCGGCCCAAAAAAATATTTTCCGCTACCGACAGATGGGGTTCAATCGTTATTTCCTGGTGTACGGTGATAACGCCGTTTCTGATGGCGGAGGCGGGGCTTTCAATGCGCATCCGTGTGCCTTCAATAAAAATATCCCCTTCGGTCTGCCGGTACACCCCGGACAGTATCTTTATCAGGGTTGACTTACCGGCGCCGTTTTCCCCAACCAGGCCCATGATTTGGGATTTTTCCAGGGATATACTGACATCATCAAGCGCCTTCACGCCGAAAAAACTCATGGAGATATTTTTCATTTCCAAAAGGCGCGTACTCAAAATAGTTACCCTTTTATGCCGGTGTTCATAAGTCCTGTTTTTATATTTGCATTAAAAACAATGAAGATAATGAGCAGGGGGATGATGCTGATCACCACCGCCGCGCAGACTTCGCCCCAGTATTTAATGAGGTCGGTTACAAAACGGTTCAAGCTCAGGGTGACGGTCCGCATCTGTTCATTGCTTACCACCAGGAGGGGCCAGAAGAAATCGTTCCAGGTCCACACCGATTTTATAACCAAAAAGGTTACAATGTGGGACTGCACCATGGGAACGATAATCTTCCCGAAAATCCAGAATTCACTGGCGCCG
>JAISJS010000266.1 GCA_031261385.1 Treponema sp. | reverse complement strand
TTCTTCCGTCACCATCCATATATCTTCGGCAGTTGCATTTCCGGTATTGATGATGATATTTCCATGGAAAGGCGCCGCCTGGGCGCCCCCGATGGAAAAGCCCCGGAGCCCCAGTTCATCGATAATTTTTCCCATAGGTTTTCCAAAATCCCGGTTGTTTTTAAAGGCCGACCCGGCGCACGGGTACCGGTAATGGCCCTTTTCCTCCCGGTCCCGGCGATGATCCGCCATTTCCCGCTTTATTTCTTCTAAAGGCCGCTTTTGCAGGCGAAAACCGGCGGAGAGGATTATCCCGTTGCGACCCTGAAAGGGGCTTTTTTTATAGTCGAAGTCCCCGGTTTTAAAGGGAATTGTCAGCCGCCGCGGCCGGCCCGCCGGAGGCAGTTCCAGAAATTCAGTTTCTACAAGCATATCGGACACAGATTTTTCGTAACACCGGGCGTTCATCCACACCGCTCCGCCCACCGAGCCGGGCATACCGGCCAGAAATTCCAGCCCGCTTAAGCCCTCCGCCGCCAACTCATTACCCAAAGTGTCCACAGAAGTCCCCGACCGTACCTGAGCGGTTTCTTTTGATGTTTTTTTCCATCCCGTCCAGCCGCCGGTATCCAGGACTATTCCCCGTATACCCCGGTCGGCAACCACAATATTGGCCCCGCCGCCAAGGATAAAAACGGGAATCCCCGCATCCCGGGCAAGGGTAAGTAACGCCGCCGTATACTCAGGAAACCGATCCCCCTCCGGCCGCACCCATACATCGGCGGGGCCGCCGACCTTGAACGTGGTATGCAGGGCCATCGGCTCGTCATAGCGGACAAGCGGCTCCAGTCCGCTTTCGGCGGCAGCTTTTTCGATACAATCCTTCACGGCAAGCATGGAGATATGATACCGGAAAAAAAGGCGTCAGTCACCCTCCTTGCTTTTTTCCCGGTTTTTGCATACTGTAAGCAGGATGTCGTTTTCTTTTTATAATACCCTTGGCCGGAAATTGCAGAGCTTCCAGCCCATCATACCGAACAAAGTGGGCTTTTACGGCTGCGGACCCACGGTGTACAACTATGCCCATATCGGAAACCTCCGGGCCTATGTGGTCCATGATGTGCTTGTAAAATCACTCCGCCGCGCCGGTTTTGAAGTCACCCATGTGATGAACATCACCGATGTGGGGCATCTCTCCGGGGACAGCGACGACGGCGACGACAAAATGGTAAAAAGCGCCGAGGAACGCGGCAAAAGCGTCCTTGAGGTTGCCGATTTTTATACCAGGGCGTTTTTCAATGACACTGCGCGGATGAACATCGAACGGCCTACGGTGGTCTGCAAGGCCACCGAACACGTCGCCGACATGATCGTCCTGATTAAACGCATTGAAGCAAACGGCTGTACCTATTCTGCCGGGGGCAACCTGTATTTTGATACCACAAAGGTCCCCGGTTACGGGGAGCTTGCTCTGCTCCGGCTTGACGAACTTAAAGCCGGCGCCCGTACCGGTCTGGACGAAAACAAGCAGAATCCCGGGGACTTTGTCCTGTGGTTTACCAAGAGCAAGTTCGAGAACCAGGCCCTCGTATGGGACAGTCCCTGGGGCAGGGGATATCCGGGCTGGCACATCGAATGTTCGGCGATGAGCATCAAGTACCTTGGAGAACAGTTTGATATTCATGCCGGGGGTATCGACCATATCCCGATTCACCATACCAACGAAATAGCCCAGAGCGAGGCCGCTACCGGCAGGCGCCCCTGGGTCCGGTACTGGATTCACAATGAATTTCTCGTTCTGGACAAGGGGAAGATGTCAAAATCCACCGGGGAGTTTCTCACCCTGCAGCGGCTCCTTGACGAGGGGTATCAGGCGCTGGATTACCGCTATTTCCTCCTTGGAGGCCATTACCGGAGCCAGCTTCAGTTTTCCCGGGAGGGCCTTGACAGCGCCCGCAATGCCCGGAAATCCCTTACGGAAAAAGTAAACGCCCTGGCGGAAAAAGCCGGAGGCGCAGCTGTTTTACTGCCCGGCAAAGCAGGGTTTGGAAGTGCGGGCGCCTATATCGAAGCCTTTAACAAGGCGCTTGAGGAAGACCTTTCCACCCCGCGGGCCCTTGCGGAACTCTGGGGGCTCCTCCGGGACAACACGGTGAATCCCGCGGAAGCGCTGGCGGCGGTTTTCGATATGGACAGAGTATTGAGTTTCAGCCTGCAGGAAGGACTTAAAAATGACAGCCCTCAAAACGATGAAGATGCGGCGCTGGTAAAGGAAATTGAAGGCCTTATCGCCGAACGGGGCGCGGCAAAAAAAGCAAAGGATTTTGGGCGGGCGGATGCCATCAGGCAGGGCCTTAAGGAGCGGGGAATTATTCTGGAAGACAAACCCGCAGGAACGGTATGGCGGAGAGCATAAGCGCCCGCAGCTATTGTCTTGTAACATTTGGGGAGACACGGTGTTTTCAGAGGTAGATGCAGAACGGTCGGACGGAGGATTCCGCAGGCTATATGAAACAGTTTTCCCAATTCTTTTCAGGGTAGCGTACCGTATCGCCCGCAGCGAGGAAGCGGCGGAGGATCTCTGCCAGGAGGCTTTTTTTCGCCTGCATGAAAAAAACATGGTCTTTCCCAACCCGGAGGAGGCCAAGTATTGGCTTATCCGGGTAGTTAAAAATGCGGCGCTGAATTATGCAAAACGGAAAGACCGGGAACGGAAGGCCTATCAAAGGGCGTTTCGGGAGGATGTCAGGCACGAAGAAACCGGGGAAGGGCTGCTCGTCAGAAAAGAGACCCTGACGGAAATACAGATGGCCCTGGAAAAATTGCCTGAAAATTTGAAAATCGTGCTGATATTAAAAGAATACGGAGAATTGAATTACAAGGAAATCGGGCGCGCCCTGGGGATCAGCGAGGGGAACGTCAAGGTCCGGGTATTCAGGGCCCGGGAACGTTTGGAAGGAATCTTGACCGCAAATGCGGCGAAGGATAAGACAAAGGATGAAAAGCATGTGCCCTGATCATCAAATTCTTTCGGTTTATCTTGATGCGGAATTGCCCTCACCCTGGAGGGAAAAGATGGAAAGCCACCTGGCCCAATGTGAAACGTGCCGGGAAAAATTGGCGGCATACCGGCTGGTACGCTCCCTGGAATTTCCGGAGGCGGCGCTGCAGCAGGCCCGGGACCGGGTCTGGAAAAACCTGCAGGCTGCGGGTAGTACGTACCCGGAAACCAAAGGAAAGCGCTTTGCTGAAACCGGTAACGCCCGGTATCCTGAAACTGCCGTTTTCTGGCGCAGAAATGTCTCCCTGCCCTTCCCCGCCGCCGCAGCGGCAGCGGCGCTCCTCTTAATCGCGCTGGCGGCGCTTTGGCTCCGTCTGCCGGCAGGGGAAAGCGATACACGGGACACGGCAATAGCGGCAAGTGAGAACCTTGATATGCGGGGCATTGCCCCCGTTTCCGATATGAGCGGGGTGCTCCAGTATCTGGGGAGCAAGGATTCAGGTGATTATGTGATCCTCCGCCTTCCCGAAAGCAGAAACTTTATGACGTCCGGCGAGCCTGCCATCATCAAGGCCGCAGATTATTCAAGGAGAAACACCCAGCGATGAGTACGAGGTTGGCCTTATTCGGCAGTCTCCTTCTCCTTACCACTGCAATTATGGCCCAGGAAAAGAGCCTTGAGGAACTGCTCCCCGGATTAAAGGACCGGGCGGTAGTGTTTGATATTACGGCGCGGGTGGTTGAGCAAAACCAAACGGAAATATGGAATTCCGCCGAGTCCCGGGTCACCATTTCGGGCCGTCCGGTGGGGCTGAAACTTGTGGGATCAAATATTGTCGTGGCGATCCAGTTTACCCCCTATCTCCGCCGGAAAGGACGCAATGTCCTTGTCGCCCAGGGCCAGATTTGGATAGACGTTCCCGGCGAGGGAATCCGCTATCAGACCACCATGCAGACCATTCCCCTGGGCTTTGATGAACCGATCTATTTCTTTCCCCTGGGCGAGACAAAATCAAAAGAAGACGCTCACATCGAAATAAAACTGGTACTGCGGCCCTATTCAAAAACCGATGAATCCGCAGGAACTGCGGGCGCAGTGTCTGCGGGCGCAGGAACCGTGGATACAGCGCCTGCGGGCGCGGAAAGTGCAAATGCGGAGATTGATCTTCCCTGATGACCGCACTCCATCAAAAAATAAATTCATCTGCACAATATTTTCTTTTCGCATTTCTTGTGCTGTTTTTTCTTGTTTCCTGCGGCGATAAAAAACCTGCCATCAGTTTTATCAATCCAAAGATAGGAATGATGGGGGAAGTCCTCACCATACAGGGGAAAAATTTCGGCGCGGAACGAAACGAGTCCTATGTCACCATCGCCGGAATTGCCCCAACAAGTTCTTCATATCTTGCCTGGAACGATGACCAAATACGGGTCAGGGCGCCTGAGTTCGGAGAATCGGGGCTTGTCTATGTCTGCGTTGGCGGAAAAAAAAGCAATGGCGCCCTTTTCTCAAACCAGGCGGCGATCCCCCAGCCGATACTGGGAACGGATGTGGGCCTAAGTCCCCGGATCGATGCGGTAAGCCCTGCAACCGGCGCCATAGGGGCCCTGATCAGTATTACGGGGAGCGGCTTCGGCAATTCCCGTGAGCGGAGCGGGGTCTGGTTTTCCTGGGATGCGGAAACCCCGCCTTCTGCCCCGGCGGAGGCAAACACCCCCGGCGCCGTGGAGGTTTTTGAGGCCGAATTTGGCTACGAACTGTGGAGCGACCGGGAAATACGGGTGCGGCTTCCCGATGGCGCCGTCAGCGGAAACCTTGAGGTCAAAACCATCCGGGGCAGTTCACGGCCCTTCTATTTTGAAGTTTCAGGAAAACCGGGGACCAAACTTTTCCGGGACAAGCGAAATTACACGATCTCCTATTCGGTGAACATACAGGCCAATGAAGCGGAGAACCCGAATACCCTGTACCTCTGGGTTCCCAAACCGGTAAGTTCCGCATCCCAGCGGAATATTGAACTTCTGTCCCGAAGCATGGAACCCTTTGTGGAAGATTACCAGGGGACCGTCCTGTATCAGCTTACCAACCTTTCATCCCATTCCCGGACAAACATAAACTTTTCTTATCAGGTTGAAACCTACGCCGTCGAAACCAATATACGGCCTCAATCCATAAAGCAGAATGCAAACAGCCCCATAACCCTGTTTACCCAAAGCGATTCTCTCATCCCTTCTTCTGATCAGCGGGTTAAGGAAAAGGCCGCCGCGATTACCGGCCGGGAGACAAATCCGTATATCAAGGCACAGCGAATTTATGAATGGCTTATCACCGAAGGCAATATCCAGGCGCTCCCCCTGTCAGGCGGGGCCATTGAGGCCCTGGAAGAACAGCGGGCCGATCCATACATGGCCTCCCTGCTTTTCTGCGCCCTTGCCCGCGCCGCAGGAGTTCCGTGCCTTCCCGTCTCGGGGGTTCTGGTAAACCGCGCCCGCCAAACCAGCCGTCATTACTGGGTTGAATTCTGGATTGACGGATTCGGCTGGGTACCTGCCGATGCGGCCCTTGGAGCGGGAGCGGCGCCGGACGCTTTCTACCTGCGGCAGGATCGGGCCAGTTTCTACTTTGGCAACCTCGACAGCCAGCGGATCACCTTCTCCCGCGGTCAGGCAAATCTTTCCCAGATGGACAGCCGGGGCCGCTCAACGGCGCACACCCGATCTTACGCCCTGCAAAATTTGTGGGAGGAAGTCGTCGGCGGCCTGGAATCCTATTCCAGCCTCTGGGGCGACATCACCGTTACCGGCATATATGCGCAATAGCATTGCTAAATCCGGATAGAGGCGGTATACTGCCTGCATGGTAACGGTTATATCACTCGGCGGCTCGATAATTGCGCCCGATGGGGTGGACGAGGGTTTTTTAAGGGACTTTGTTGCCCTTATCCGGGACTTACTAAAGGCCGATGAAAAACGGCGCTTCATTTTTGTGACCGGCGGCGGCGGGCCGGCCCGTGCATGGCAGACGGCGTACCGGAATACCGCAGGGACGGCAATCAATGATGAAGCGGACTGGATAGGGATCATGGCAACCCGGCTCAACGCCCAGCTTATCAAGGCAGTGATGGGAGACGCCTGCCGCCAGGAGGTTATCACCGACCCGACTCAGGTGGAGCCCATGGTGGGCAGGGTTCTTGTTGCATCGGGCTGGAAACCGGGTTTTTCCTCGGACTATGACGCGGTGCTCCTCGCGGAACGCTTTGAAGCAAAAGAAGTGATCAACCTTTCCAATATTGCGCAGGTCTACACCGACGACCCAAAAAAAAATCCCGATGCCAGACCCATCGACAAAATATCCTGGGCGGATTTCCGCGCCCTTGTGGGGGATGAATGGGTCCCCGGCAAAAACGTCCCCTTTGACCCCGTGGCAAGCCGTCACGCGGCAAAGATAGGCCTTAAAGTGATCTGCGCGGCGGGAAAAGACCTCCCCAACCTCAAAAAACTGCTTAACGGAGAAAACTTTTTGGGAACGGTGATAGGATAGTCTCTTTTCAATACGTCCTTTTTTCGATACAATACATCATTACACCGTTCAAGGAGAGAGGAATGGATATTTCCGTTTTACAGAAGACCCGTTATGCATATAAACCAAAACTTCCCGCCGGTATATCAGGGGCGGTTGCCGATATAGCGATTGAATTGGGAGCCCCTACGGAGTCTATCGGAGATCAGGGGGACCTGCGGGCCCTGTTTAAAAGCACCTACGGCAAGCCCCTGGCAACTTTTGTGACCGGAAAAAACGACAAAATAAGCCGGGAGCTCAAAGTCGGGGTAATCCTTTCAGGCGGGCAGGCGCCGGGCGGGCACAA
>JAISJS010000235.1 GCA_031261385.1 Treponema sp. | reverse complement strand
CAATTACCCTGTCAAAAGGCCGGGAGGCGGTCATTTCGCAGGAAAATACCATCGTCCTTGACGAACTTGAATATAAAGCGGATGCAAACGGCAGGCCGCAGACATGGAAAAGTTACGTGAGCGTTTTTCGTGGGGAGGAAAAAATAATTGAATCGTATCCCATCGAAGTAAATCATCCTCTTAAAGTCGGGGGATATTCACTGTACCAATATTCCTACGGGGTGTATGCCGACGGGTCGGCTTCCGGAACAGAATACACGATTCTCCGTGCGGTCTGGGACCCCGGCTATGCCATGGTGGTACTTTCATTGGTTATTATCGGAACGGGGATCTGCATCACCGTGTTTATCAAACTTACGGGGCAAAAATCATGACGATTATATCGACTGCCGCATCGATAGTTTTACTTGTTTCCTGCATTGTACAGGTTATTTTTTTATTCAGAAAAAACGAAGAAAAAATAAGCGCCTTTTTGTTACCTCTTACCGCCGTATTGTTATTAACCGTTACGGTGATCCGGAGCATACAAATACAATTTATCGCCCTTACCGGAACCTTTGAGTCCCTGATTTTTTATTCTGCGGTCATTTGCATCATTACTTTTATTTATCGAATGCAGCGTTTTATTCCTCAAAGTAAAATCATCACGTTTATTTCTTCATTTTTGGCGCTGGTATTTCTGGCTGTTGCCAGTTCTCCCTTAACCGGCAAAGAGGCGCTGCTGCCCGTTCCGGCGCTGCGTTCGGCATGGCTGCTGCTCCATGTTTCTTTTGCATTTACCGGCGAAGCTTTTTTTGTCGTTTCCTTTGCCGCCGCCCTGGCAGGTCTTTTTGCCAAAACTGAAGAGAAGCGTCTTACCTACGATAAAATTACCTACACGTCCATTGCGGTAGGGTATCCGGTATTTATCGCCGGAGCGCTGATTTTTGGCGCCATCTGGGCGCAGAAAGCCTGGGGAATCTGGTGGAGCTGGGATCCCAAAGAAACCTGGGCCCTCATCACCGTTTTGATATATACATTTTATTTGCATCTGCGCCTGATTTTCAAAAAACACCGCAAATTGATTTCACTTATTGCCGTGATAGGGTTTCTCTGCACGGTGTTTACCCTTTTCGGGGTTAATTACCTTTTGCCGGGACTGCACAGTTATAAATAGGGCGTCTGAGCGGTATGGTATTCCGTCGTTCTTTGCAGTATACTTTATACTATGAAAAATATGCTGAAGAAATATCCGGTTCTGTTTCTGCTGTCCCTCATTATGCTGTCCGGCTGCAGTTCAAACATAAAAAAGCAGGGCGGAGAGCCATACGATGGGGTATTCATCCCCGGAGAAAGCCGAACCCTGCCACTGTATCTTTTGTATACCCCTGCGGGGCAGACCTCCTCTGAAAAACAGGCCCACCGGCAGCGTTTTGAAAATGCAAATCTCGCACCGGGATTGGGCGCTTATTTTCCCGCGCTTTTTTCCCGTACCGAAAAAGGATGGACCTGTTCGATCGATACAAACCTTTCCAGCCGGATTAAATCCATCGACAACCTCGGCGCGGAGCTGGTTGAATACCAGGTAGAAGTCTCGGGAACCGCCGCCGAAACCGGAAAAGGCCGCCGCTACCGGGTTCAGTTCCCCCTTTCCGCGCTGAACAAAAAAAACCAGAGCCGCCAGCCGGGTATCTACGCCCTTGAACAGGGAAGCCTGCAATCAGGAGAGGCCGCAGGCTTTGCCCGCCTGGAATCTCTGAGCTATAACCGTGTTACAAAAACGTTTCAGGGCGCCGTGATTATTACAGAAAAGTAATACATACGTTTTTATGCGTTGAATATTGCCGTTTTTTGGTATAGTCTGTTGTAACACAGGTGGGGGTATGCCTCTTAAAACGGGAATAAAAGAAAAAACGCTTGAAAAAAGCAAAGAAAAACTCAAAGAGCCCGAAGAATTCCGGGTAATCCTCATCAATGATCATTATACGACGATGGATTTTGTGGTAGAGGTGCTTATGGCGATATTCCATAAAACCACCGATGAGGCAAGCCGGATCATGCTGGATGTGCACCGTAAAGGCAAGGGCATAGTGGGGGTGTACCCGTGGGACATTGCCGCCACCAAGGCGGAGCAGGTCCATTCTGCGGCGCGGAAGCGTGAATTTCCCCTTCGTTGTATTGTCGAACAGGTTTAATAGGGTTATGATTAAGTGTGAGATGGGAGTAAAAATATGCGGATCAGCGGTCACGTACAGGCGATAATAAATGCGGCATATAACGAAGCCAGGGTGCGGAACCATGAGTACCTGACGCCGGAACATATTCTTTATGCCGCCCTTGCCTTTGATGAGGTGCAGGGTGTTTTTACCGCCTGCGGGGCGGACCTTGAACAGATTAAAGCGGGAATGGAAACATATTTTGAGCAGAAGGTTCCGGTGGTAAGCGGCGCAGAGCCGACTCAGACCGTTGGTTTTCAAAGTGTCATAGAACGGGCAGTCCAGCAGATGCAGTCTTCCCAGAAAGAAATGCTTGATGTTGCCGATATTATTGTTTCCCTTTTTGATGAGGAGCGGAATTACTGCGCCTATTACCTCCGCAAGGCAGGGGTCAGGCGGTTTGAGCTGCTCAGCATCCTCTCCCACGGCTTTGACGGCGATAATCCTTTTGATGTTTCGGGAATGAATTCCGCTCCCCCGCCGGGCCGTGAAGATTTTGGCAGGGGGCTCAGCGACGATGAAATAAACGAGGGCGGGCAAAAGGTCAAATCAAACAAGAAAAGCGCTCTGGAGCGCTACGCCA
>JAISJS010000063.1 GCA_031261385.1 Treponema sp. | reverse complement strand
TGAGGATCTCTCTCGCTTTTTCCATCTCAATTCTCCTCATACGCAATTTTCTCCTTACTGATGGCAACGCCATCCGGGGAAAATTTTGCCGTATGAGCGGCACGGTGTTCAAATCCTGCATAATTGATGTTCAAGTGTTTGCGTTTTCCTGTTCAAGTCCTGCGTATTAGGTGTTCAAATGTTTGCGTTTTAGTGTTCAAGTGTTTACGTAATTGGTGTTCAAGTATTCGCGTTTTCCTGTTCAAATCCTGCGTAATGGGTGTTCAAGTGTTTGCGTTTTACTGTTCAAGTATTTCGCAATTATGTTCAAGTGTTGCGTATTCACTGTTCACATGCGGGCGTAATACGCACGCTAAATGCAATTCCGGCCTGCCCTATAGTGTAGTCCATCTAATGGCTCATAATTATACACTATATTTCGATAGTATGAAAATACCATTCCTTCGCTCTTTTTATATATGACAAACAGAAAAAAGGGCATAAAAAAGCCCTCCGGAAGTCCGGGAGGCTATACTGGCGCCTTTTTAGGATAAAAACTTACTTCCCTACAACTGCCATATCCCTGAGCTGAAGCAAACCCTGACCATCAAGGTCAACATAATTGAGTTTAAAGCCAAGTCGGGCACAGTCGGTGTCTATTTTTTCTCGCTCCAAACGCCGGTATTCCTCCATCTCATCCGGTGTTAATGCGGCGGTTTCGTCCTGCAGCCTTAAACGGATAGCGTGTACCTCTTTGATAAGGTCTGTGGCGTCCAACATTTTCGGGTCATTGACGATCCGGGGGTCGTTCATATACTCCTGTACGGTTTTCATAATACCCCCATAAGTCGTTCTGCCCGGTCACTTCTGGGCATAGCTTTGATGTTGTATTCGTTGATCATGCGGAGCATCTTTTCCCGGTTTTCCTGGCTGGGATTATACGGATTCAGGTTTTAACCACATCCCGTTCCAAAATCTTCAACACCTTTGTCGGGCATTTTTCCACGCAGGTCCCGCACGAGATACACTTGCTGTAATCGACTTCAGGGATGCCGTTCTTTACCACGATGCATTGCTGGGGACAGTTTTTTTCGCAGAGACCGCATTTGATGCAGCCAATTTTGCAGGTTTTCATCACCATGGTTTTAACGGGGTTGCGGTTGGAGCAAAGCGGGATCGAACCTTTTTGGCCGCGGGGGATACCCTTGAAAAGTCCCTGGGGACATTCATTGATGCAGAGCTTGCAGCCGGTACATTTAACAAAGTCAACTTTGGGGAGGCCGTCGTCTCCCATGCTGAGTGCGTCGAACTGGCAGACAGAAACACAGTCCCCAAAGCCAAGACAGCCCCATGCGCAGAGCTTGGTTCCGCCCGCAGAAAGTTTTGCCCCGCGGCAGGTTTGGAGCCCCGTGTAATTTCCTTTGAGGGGCGCATGGGTTTTTGAACCCTGGCAGGCCAGCACCGATACCACGCTGACCACTGCCCCGCCAAAAACTCCGGTGATCGCAGCAAGTTTTTCCGCTACCGCCGGTCCCCCGACGGAACAGTTGCCGGTCCCCGTTGTTCCCTTTGCCAATGCCGCAGCATAACCGTCACAGCCGGGAAACCCGCACGCGCCGCAGTTGGCGCCGGGCAGGATCTCCCTGATTTGGGCCACAAGCGGATCCTCCGGCACGGCAAAAACCTTTTTGAAAAAGCCTAACGCGACCCCAAGGATAAATGCAAGAACAAGGGCAAAGACAGCGGTTATTAAAACGATTGACATAAGGTTCTCCTAAATTAAACTGCTACCCGCTTGTCGGGCTGCAAAAAACCTTTAGCTCCAGAGGGGCTTATAGAAAATTTCTTCCCCATACGGAAAATATGTGGCAAACGGTCGGGGAAATTGCTTGAAACCATGCAATCAGAGAAAGTAAAAAGCGCACCTGGGAAAATAGCGGAGGGGGTGGCATGGGGACAGGCGGGTCGCGCAAGAGACGTGTCTGTCCCCATGTCAGGACCCCCGATACTATCTCTGTGCGCTTTTGGGAATGTATGATTGCATGGTTTCAAGGACTTTTTATACATGTTTGCCATTATTTTACCAGACCTCCAAAGCCCATAAACGCTATCGAAAGAAGCGCTGCTGAAACAAACAGTATCGGGGTTCCCTTTAGAAATGCGGGTATGGGACTTGTTTTGATACGGCGGCGAATGCCGGCCAGGAGAAGCAGCGAGAGAAGGAAGCCCAGGGCAACCCCCGCAGCATACACAACGGACTCCACAAAATTGTACCCGTTTGAGATTGCATCAAGCGTAACTGCCAGAATGGCGCAGTTGGTGGTAATCAGGGCGAAATAAATGCCCATGGAGTTGTACAGCATAGGGGACGTCTTTTTAAGGTAAAATTCCAGAAGCTGCACGAGGGAGGCGATTACGAGAATAAAAACCAGCAGCTGCAGAAAAACCAGACCCAGCGGTTCAAGGATGAATTTGTAAATCGGCCAGGTGACGCAGGTTGCAAGGACCGTGACAAAAGTTACCGCCATGCCCATGCCGATAGACTTGTCCTCATCGGTGCTCATACCGATGAACGGGCAGAGGGCAATAAAGCGCATGAGCACGACATTGTCTATCAGGAATGCCGATAAAAATATTTTGAATAAAGTCATTTTGCACCTCCGTCAGTGCTGCCGCTGGCGGTCGGCGCGTGACACCCCGGCGCCGCAGCGGGCTGGGGTGAATCTTTGAGCCGCGATTTTAAAAAGAGGTTAAGCGAAATGAACAGGGCAAAAACAAAGAAGCCGCCGGGGGGCAGGACGAAAAATAAAATTGGCTGATAGCTGTCCGGAAGGATTTGGAAACCCAAAATCGTTCCATTTCCCAAAAGTTCCCGCACCAGGGAAATCCCCGCCAGGACCCAGGTGTACCCAAGGCCCATGCCGAATGAGTCAAAGATCACGTCGAGCGGGGGCTGCTTGCTGGCGAAGCCTTCGACACGGCCCATGATGATGCAGTTTACCACGATGAGGGGGATAAACACGCCCATCGCTTTTGAAAGGTCGGGGAACCATGCTTTAAGAACATAATCGATCACCGTGGTAAACGCGGCGATAACGATGATGAAAACCGGAATGCGGATCGATTCGGGAATGAGTTTGCGGAAAAGGCTTATTATCACTTCCGACATAAGCAGCACGAAGGTCATCGAAAGACCCATGCCGATTCCGTTGATTACCGAAGTGGTTACCGCGAGGCTTGAGCAGAGGCCTATCATCAACATAAGGAGCGGGTTTTCCCGTACAAGACCGTTGGTAAAAATTTTGAACAAGCGTTTCATTTGGCCGCCTCCGCTAACCATGCGGTAACTCCCGCGCCGGCGGCTTTTACCGCATCGGTAACCGCACGGCTTGTAATCGTGGAGGCGGTGATTGCCTCCACATCGTTTTTAACTTCAAAAGGATCGTGTACCGGTTTATTTGCAAACTGGCCATAGAAGGTAATTTTATTTTCCTTGTCCACATAATAGGCGGGGGAAGCGGCGTTGGCCCCGAGACCGGGGGTGTCCTTATGTTCAAGAATTTTCACGCCGGTGATCGTTCCCCCGGCGCTGACTCCGACAAGAACCTTGATATCCCCGCCGTAACTTCCTTTGGAAACCCGGAGACTGACGCCTGCCAGTTCGGAATTCCGCCGGGCCTCGTAAGCGCTTTCGACGGTGACCTGGGGATTGGGACTTTTTATTCCTTCAACCGGATTAAAGGTATCTGCCTCGGGAAAAAGTTCCTTCAGCGCCTCTTCAAGATCGGCCTGCTGCCGCTCTTTAATTATTTTTTCGGTACCGGCATACACGAAGGCAAGCCCCACACAGGCGACCGTCGCATAGAGGGCCAGAATGATACCGAGTTTTACCATATTTTTCATTTCGCACCTGCCTTTTTTACCGGCACAAAGCCGTATTTTTTCGGCAGCAATTTATTGAGGAACGGCGTGGCGCAGTTCATAATGAGTATGCCGTAGCTGACCCCTTCGGGAAAATTTCCCCATTTGCGGATCAAAATTGAGATGATGCCGGCGCCGATTCCAAAAATGATTTTTCCTTTTGCGGTAAGCGGGGCGGTAACATAATCGGTGGCCATAAAGACTGCGCCGAAAATAAGGCCGCCGCTTAATATGCTGAACAGGGGGTCCATTCCGAGCGCCCATGAAGCAAGGAACCCTGCGGCAATCATGCTTACCGGGGCGCGCCAGTCGATGGTTCTGGTAACCAGCAGAAAAATCATGCCGGCCAAAATCAGCAAGATCGAAGACTCGCCTATGCTGCCGCCATGGTAACCGATAAAGAGGGTTTTCATCGTCGACCAGTACGAGTCCGAATTTGCTACATGCGACTGGAGGAAAAGCTGTCCCACATGGGCTACCTCTCCGCCTGACTTGATGATGCCCAGCGGCGTGACGCCTGATACGCCGTCCACAAGCGTTGCGCTGCTCATTGCATCGGTCAGTTGGGTAACAAACTGTGCGGAAGGGTGATGCCATTTGGTAAGCGCCGCGGGAAAGCTCATCAACAGAAAGGCCCTGCCGGCAAGGGCGGGGTTAAACACATTGGCCCCAAGGCCGCCGAAAAATTCTTTGGCGACGACCACGGCAAAAATTGCGCCTAATGCGGTCATCCACAGCGGCGTTGAAGGGGGAATTATCAGCGCGAGAAGGAGGCCGGTAACGCCTGCGGAAAGGTCTTTGATACGGACCTTCTGACGGGTTATCAGCCTGAAAAGACATTCTCCGCAGATCGCCGCACAAACCGAAACGAGTATGTTAAGCAGAGCGGGAAGCCCGAAAATCACCACGCCGAAAATTGCCGCAGGGGCAAGGGCGATAAGCATAAAAGCCATAAGATGCCTGGCGCTGACCGGGAAAGCGATATGGGGGCTTGATTGTAAAAGCAGTGTTTGATTATTTTGCGCCATATTACACCGTAGCCTTTGCCGCAGCCTGTTCCGCCGCTGCTTTTTCAGCCTGCTGCTTTATCCGCAGACGCTGTTTCCCAACGCGGAAACGCTGGGTAAGTTTTATCCGGGCGGGGCACATATAGGCGCAGCTTCCGCATTCAATGCAGTCCACAAGCCCTGCCTTGACCGCATAATCAAGATCATTTGATTCAAGGGCGATGTTCATGATAACCGGGGAAAGTTTGCACGGGCAGTTACGGACACAGCGGCCGCAGCGTATACAGGGCCCCTCTTCTTCGGAAACAGTTTCTGCGGCAGTCATCAGAATGATCCCCGAAGTGTTTTTCTGAATTGGTATGTCCAGATGAGGAACCGCCGTACCCATCATCGGTCCGCCAAAGAGGATCTTCTTTAAATTATCGTAATCAATTTCCATAAACTCAGGCGGCAGGTCTTTAAGCAGGGTCCCGATGGGGGCGCGTATGTTTTTCGGCGTTTTACAGGCGCCGCCTGAAATGGTAAGGTCCCGGTCGACAAGAGGTTTCCCGAGGATAAACGCCTCGGCAATGGCGATGAGTGTGCCGACATTTTGCACGATGCAGCCCGCATCCATTGGCAGGCCGCCGGACGGCACCTCCCTGCCGGTAAGGGCCGTTATCAGCATTTTTTCGCCGCCCTGGGGGTAGCGGGTCCGGCACAGCCCGATAGAAATATCGCCGGGAATGTTCCCAAGCCGCAGTTCCTGTTCGATCATCGGGATAAGCCGTTTTTTATTGTCCTCCATCCCGATAATCGCCCGGTTCACGCCGGTTATCTTCATCACGATGGCAAGGCCTTTTACCAAAAGGTCGGGTTTTTCGGTCATTGCCGCTTCATCGGTGGTAAGATACGGCTCGCATTCGGCCCCGTCGGCAATAATAAAATCGATATGCTTGTTTGGCGGCGGATTAAGCTTTATATGGGAAGGAAAACCCGCTCCGCCCATGCCGGTAAGCCCCGCCTCGCGGATACGGGCAAGGGCTTCTTCCTTTGTGCAGCTTGCAATATCCAGCGGGGGTAAATATTGCATGTCGTCACCGGATGCGCCCTCTGCATTTTCGGCTTCAATAATAACACAAAGCCCATCGGAATTATTGGATTGTGTCCGGGGCTCGATTTTTTTTACTATTCCGGTGATGGAGGCATGGACCGGTACCGTCATGGGTCCGGGAGAAGCGGCGTCGGCAATCATCTGCCCCCGCACAACCCGGTCGCCCACATTGACCAAACTTTTGTTTGGCGCCCCAAAATGCTGATTGATGGGAATTACCACCTGTTTTGGAGTTGGAACCAGCTCCACCGGCTTTCCCTCGGTGGCATGCTTCCGCGTAGGAAGGCGCAGCCCCCGTTTAAATGTACTTACTGCCATGAGATACATCTCCTGGAGAAAAAACTATGGTATGAATTTGTCTGTTTGTGGCGTATTCATCAAGTAAAATACACTACTTTCGCCGTATATTTTACACATATTGAATATTTTATTCTATAACTTGCTGAGCGGCCTTTACCGGTCCGCCATCTCCGACAGGGGTATCGGTTTGGGACTGTCGTTTTCACCTTCGGCTTTGGAAAGTTCTTCCATGAGCTCTTTACCGCGTCGTGTTAGTTTGGCGGGGATATGGACCATAAGTTTGATGTAAAGATTGCCGCGGCGGCCTCCCGCAGGAACGCCTTCGTCCCGGATGCGGAGCATTTTTCCGCTCTGAATACCCGCCGGAACTTTTACCTTGATGGTTTTGCCGTCCAGCGTGCTGACGTGGATTTCCGCCCCCAGAGTTGCCTGTGTGATGGAAATGGGTACCGCGCAGTACAGGTCCAAATCCTGCCGTTCAAAATATTCATGGGCTTTAACCCGGATAAATACGTACAGATCCCCCGCCGGGCCGCCGTTTGGTCCTGCGTCACCCTGCCGGGGAATAACGACCCGTTTGCCGTTTTCCACACCCGCGGGGATCGTGACCATGATCTTCTGCCGTTTTTTCTGCGCCCCGGTACCGCCGCATTCAGTACACGGATGTTCGATGATGTAGCCCTCGCCGCCGCAGGTGTGACACGTTGAGGCTACCGAAAAAAAGCCCTGGCTGTGGCGCACTTGCCCTGAGCCCTGACAGGTGGGACAGACTTTTTTTCCCGCCCCGTTTGCCGCGCCGGAGCCCTTGCAGGCGGG
>JAISJS010000061.1 GCA_031261385.1 Treponema sp. | reverse complement strand
GGAGGTAACGGGCAATAATGTCCCGTACCGTGTCGATGGTATAGGAGACCCCTTCCCGTTTGATCTCGCAGTCATCAAAGGTAAGGCGGGGGTCGCCGGCAATGGAAGCGGCAATCATATCAAGCCGGTCACGGGAGTTTCCCCCCATGCCGGGAAAGCCCTGTTTGAACGGGGATTGAAAGGCGGGGATAAGGATAATCCGGTCATAGTCAAATGCGGAAAGTACCGCCTCGGCGAGGAAAAGGTGCCCCAGATGGAGGGGATTAAAACTGCCCCCAAGAATTGCCAGCTTCACCGTTCAGCGGCCCCCGTCCCCGCAAGCGCTGCCGGCGTCGCCAGCAGTACGAGTTCTGCGGCCAACTCCCTGAGCCCGTCCCCCGAAAAGACCGAAATTCCAAAAATCTTTTCGTCAGGGTATTTTTTTGCAAGTTCCGCAAGCCGCCCTTCGCTTGCCTCCAAATCGGTTTTGGTTCCGGCAATGATCCGTTTTTTCTGCACAAGCTCCGCTGAAAAGGCTTCAAGCTCCCCGCACAGAATGTCAAAGGCGGTAAGATAATTATCATCGGAAAGGTCGATGAGAAAGGCCAGAGCGGCAGTACGGGATATGTGCTTTAAAAAGCGAATCCCAAGGCCGGCGCCGTCAGAAGCTCCTGCTATAAGCCCCGGAATATCCGCCAGGATGATGTCCCTGCTGTCGGCATCATCGCCGCGGCCTGTCCCCTGTGTGAGCACCCCAAGGTTGGGAATTTTCGTGGTAAAAGGATACGGGGCGATTTTGGGCCGGGCATTGGTAAAGCGGTCAAGCAGGCTCGATTTCCCCGCGTTGGGAAGCCCCACAAGGCCGATATCCGCCATGATTTGCAGTTCGACTTTGAGCCGCACCGTTTGCCCCGGCTGCCCCGGCAGCGCCTTGCGCGGCGCCTGATTCACCGATGACTTAAAATGGATATTTCCCCAGCCGCCGTTTCCCCCTTTAAGGAAAACAAAGCCGTTTTCGGCCCGCTGCGCGCCCTGACCCCAGGATTCTTCCCGCAGGCCATCGTTTGGGGCGGGGAGAACCTCCTGCCCGGCAAAATCCCGGATAAGAACGCCGGAATCGGCGTTCATAATCACTGCGCCGGGGGGCAGCGGAATAATAATATCCTCACCGTTTTTCCCATAGCGGCCCGACCCTTCGCCGTCGTGTCCATTTTCTGCTTTGAATGAATGTTTATAACGAAGATGAGCCAAAGTACGAAGGTTTCGGCGGACGGTAAAGATCACATCCCCGCCCCTGCCGCCGTCGCCCCCGGAGGGCCCCCCTTTGGGGACATATTTCTCCCGCCTGAAAGCAACACAGCCGTTTCCGCCTGACCCGGAGGAGACTTCTATTAATGCTTCGTCGGCAAATTTTTCCACACACTACCCGGAAATTTTGAATTTGAAGAGATTCAACCACAAACAACACGAACAAAACTCTGAAAAAGTAGCAAAAGTTCGTCCTATTTGTGTGGTTCGTGGTTTATTTTCTTGAATTCTTGCCGTTTTACGCTACTCAGCCGCTGCGGGGACAACCCCGGCGAGCTTGCGCCCCCGGCGCTGGCTAAAGGTAACCTTCCCGTCAACCTTGGCAAAGAGGGTATAATCGCCGCCCAAGCCCACATTGGCGCCGGGATGAATCCTGGTGCCGTTCTGCCGGGCGATAATGGTCCCCGCCTTCACGATTGAACCGCCGGATGCCTTGATACCAAGATATTGGGGATTAGAATCCCGTCCGTTTTTAGCGCCGCTGCCGCCGCGTTTACGTGCCATATTAGTCCTCCGATCTATGTATAGTCATTTTACAATTTTTGGGGTAATCCTTTGAGACGCCCGTAAGCCCCTCGACAAGAAATTCCCCGGCAACGGAAAGGAAATCCCTTCCCTCCGCAGTATAATCAATCTCCATCCAAAGGAGACCACGTTCCGGGGCCGCGCCCCTCACTTTGATCCCCGTTTTTCCCGAAAAAAGCTGTAAAGCCGTCCGCACCAGCACCGAAACAGCAGCACAAACAATATCCGCCTTGGCATTCCGGATCCGGAAAAGCCCTTTGGCGCCGGCGTGGCCCTCAACCTTGCAGGATTTCAACAATCCGGCCCTGTCAAGAACCGCATCGATCTGTATCAATGCGCCAAACGGGGTCAGGCCCCGACAATATCCCCGATTTTGATAATCGAAAATTGCTGCCGGTGCCCGTTTTTGCGGCGGTAATCCTTTTTGGGCATATACTTGAAAATAATGATTTTCTTGTCTTTTCCATGGGATTCCACCGTTGCAGTCACCCTGACGCCCTGCACATAGGGCGACCCAACGGTAACGGTGTCTCCGGACACCAAAAGCACCGAATCAATATCTATGCGGGAGCCCGGCTCCGCATCGATTTTATCAACCTTGAGCACAGCGCCGGTCTCGGCTTTATACTGTTTACCCTTAAATTCCACTAATGCGTACATCATTTTTCCTTTCAACAGAAATAGAGGTTATTTATACAACAAAAGAGGGAAGAAGGTCAAGTAGCTATTGCGAAAAACGGTGACTGACACCTCTTTACGGTATTTTTTTCATTTTTTTATATCGTCATATATGACGAAACACTTGCAATAATAATGGTTATATCGTATAGTTAGACGAGTAGTATAAATTATGGAGATAGTATATGAAAATCACCAATTCTTTAACCGATGACGCAGTAATGCGGGAACTGGGCCGCAGGCTTGCCCAGGTACGGGTTGACGGAAACTATACCCAGGAATATCTGGCGCAAAAGGCAGGGGTCGCCAAGCGCACCCTGGAACGGCTGGAGAAGGGCGCCCAGGTACAATCCACCGCCCTTTTTCGGGTACTCCGCAGTTTAAACTTGCTGGATACCCTGGAAATCCTTGTTCCTGCCAACGATATCCGGCCCATGGATATGCTCCTCCTCAAGAAAAACCGGCGGCAGCGGGCTACCAGCACCCTGTATAAAATCCAGCCCCCCATTGCGGCCTGGGTATGGGAAGATGAAAAACCTTCAAAAAAGAACGGTAAAGACAAAGGACTTTACGATAAATGAGCACCCTCGCGGAAGTACGGCTTTGGGGCGGTGTTATTGGCAGCGTTTTTCTGGGAGACGAAACAACCGCCTCCTTTGAATATGAACGCTCCTTCCGGCAAAGCGGAATACAAGTCGCCCCTCTGACCATGCCCCTTGGGGAAACCATATACCGGTTCCCCCAGCTGCCCCTGGAAAGCTTTCACGGGCTGCCGGGCCTGCTGGCCGACTCATTACCCGACAAATTCGGGAATGCCCTGATAAATGCCTGGCTTGCCGGTGAGGGCCGCAGCCCGGATTCCTTTAACGCCGTGGAGCGGCTCTGCTACACCGGAAAACGGGGCATGGGGGCGCTGGAATTTTATCCGCTCATCGATCAGGGCTTTACCCAGGCCCGGAAACTCGAAATAGGGCGCCTCGTGGAGCTGGCCTCCCGGGTCCTTCAGCACCGGGAAAATTTTGAGCTTCTTTGGGAGGGCAATTCCCCACAAGACGAAAAATCCGCAGAACAGATACTCCAGGTGGGCACATCGGCAGGAGGCGCCCGCGCCAAGGCGGTCATTGCCTGGAATCCCCAAACAAACGAAATTCGTTCCGGTCAAATTGAAGCCGGCGCCGGCTTTGAGTATTGGCTGATGAAATTCGACGGTGTTCAGGGGAACCGGGACAAGGAATTAGCTGACGCCCAGGGCTATACCAATATCGAATACGCCTATTACCTTATGGCCCGCGCTGCGGGGATTACCATAAATGAATGCCGCCTTTTTCCCGAACAGGGCCGCTCTCATTTTATGACCAAGCGCTTTGACCGAACCGGCGCCGGTGAAAAAATTCACATGCAGACCCTGGGCGCACTGGCGCACTACGATTACAACGAAGCGGGCAGCCACAGCTACGAGGAAGTCTTTCCCATTATCCGCGCCCTGGATATGCCGGTAGAAGACACCGAGCAGTTTTTCCGCCGCATGGTCTTTAACCTCTGCGCCCGAAACCAGGATGACCATGTAAAGAACATCAGCTTTCTTATGGACCGCCGCGGCAGATGGCGCCTGTCACCCGCCTACGACATCACCTATGGCTACCAAAAGGACGGCGTCTGGACAGGCCAGCACCAAATGAGCGTAAACGGCAAGCGGGACAATTTTGACACGGAAGACATTATCCAATGCGGGAAAACCGCCGGCCTGGTACGGGGCCGGGCACTGGAACTCATCGGGGAAGTAGAAAACGCCCTCCACGATTGGCCAAATTTTGCCGCTCAGGGACAGGTAGATGAAGAGCGGATCAGGCAGATAAAAGGACAATTCAGAAAATTTTTATAAATTTTGTCTATATCGTAATATATGACGAATTATGTGGCATTTTAGTACTTAATTCGTAATATATGACGATATATGAATATACTTATTTGCTGCAAATTCCCCTCCTTGCGGAGGGGCGGGCTGTTTCACAACTGCATATATTAAAATTTCAAGTTGTAGGTAAACCGTAATCCTGTAGTATTATTTTCAAGCATCGCCAGCTCAATATTCATGTTATCAAACGGCGTTTCTGCGATTTGCGAACCGGGCTTATGATAGGTAAATCCCCGTATTATGCCAAAAATAGCGCCGCCGGCAAAAAGTCCAATTCCTGCATAAAAAGGATATGCTGAATTTGTTTTCGTTATTGGCTGCTTCGTCACCTCTTCTTCATTAGTAAAAGGATTATAGTGACGTTCATTCCCAGTTAAAAGAGAATCAAGATCGCTGTTATATAAAGCAAGCGCAGCAATAAACGAAACCGCGCCAAGTCCTTCCAGAATGGCCGTTACCGTTCCGCCGCGTTTATCCCCCTCAATTAAAAATGAGCCCAAACCAAATACCAGATTCAGCCCTGCGGTCCCAAATCTTTCTCCGGGAGTAAAGTCAACCAGGGCGTTGGTTCCCTTGAGAAGAGACGCCAGCACACTGTCACTTTTGATATTTTGGGAAAAGGCATACTGGATAGTTGCCGTTTCAGCGGATAATGCCTGAAACCGTATCCGGTAAACACTGCCGATAATTTCAATGGAACCCATCACGATATTCTGGGCGCCCAGCATCTGCCCTATGCTTTGCATAGACTCATCGCTCACATCACCGGACATATTAAATTTTAATTCATCCTGAATGGCGCTAAGCCGTCTCCGTTCTACCGGTTTTAAACTACCTGCAATGGCGATCGCCCCGTTTAACTCATCAATAACATACTCCGTCAAACGTGGCGAGTCTGATTTAAAATTGACTACCGCAACAGTCGAGCCGTTTGGCAATTTCCCGCTCATTTCAGAAGCGGCGCTTTTTATTGCATCATCAAGCGTCTGGGCGCCGACAAAACCAAGTGACGCGATAAATACCATAAGACCGCCTGTCAAAATTCTTTTATGCATTTGAGACTCCTTGGGATTAGACTTTTGTCTTATGATAATACCATAATATAGTAATATATATCAACATCATGTTTTTATAAATTAGGGTAATATCCTATCTTTATATGTTGTGAAGGATTCTATTGATTTACGAAAGATTCTTGCCTCTAACATCCGAACGGCCAGAGAAAGGCTCCATATAACCCAGGCAAGGCTTGCGGAGTATGCCAATATTTCGCTGCCCTATATGGCGGACATAGAGTACTGTAAAACCTGGGTAAGTGATAAAACGCTTGTCAGCATCGCCAATGCCCTGAATATGGAGGCATATGAGCTCCTGCAGCCCCAGGACAGAAAATCAGATACCGGGAACGATAAAAAAGAGCAGACCATGCGCCTGATAGCAAAACTGGTAAGCAATAAAAAGAAAACCCTGAAAAAATCCGCAGAGGAATCACTGGATGACCTGCTTCTGCAGATACTTAAACTCTGTTCAAAATAAGCGCACTGGCACTGCAGACCGCTACATTGCTTCAAGGAAGGGTATGCAAATAAGCCCCAATGCATCCTGCAGCACCCGCAGCACGCCGCGTGAAAGAGCCAAACGGGCCTCTGCCAAAGCCGGGTCTCCGGCGTTGAGAATCGGGCAGTCGTGGTAAAAGCGGCTGAATGCCCTGGAAAGTTCGTAGAGATAGGCCGCCAAAACCGAGGGGTCAAGACCGGCTGCGGCGTCACTAATGGCATCGGGGTAATTGGCCAGGGTTTTAAGGAGATCCCACTCTGCGTCCCCGGTAAGGTGCCTGGCACCATTTGAAAAAAGGTGCCAGGCACCGTCCAGATCCCATTCGGCGTCCCCGGTGAGGTGACTGACACCATTTTTTTTACGGAGCAAAGCTGAAATACGCGCCCCCATGTACTGGAGATAGGGGCCGGTGTTGCCGTTGAACGAGAGGGACTCTTTGGGATCAAAGAGCATGTCTTTGGCGGGGCTGGCCTGCAATAGATAATAATGCAGGGCGCCGAGGGCGATTTTTTCCGCCACTTCGGGAGCCTCGCCGACCGCTTCCTCGCGGTCTTTGCTGCGGATTTCTTCAAGGGCCAGATCGCGGAGGCTGTCGATGAGGTCGTCGGCGTCTACTACGGTGCCTTCACGGCTTTTCATTTTTCCTTCGGGGAGGTTCACCATGCCGTAGGAAAGGTGATACAGGTTTTTTGCCCAGTCAAAGCCGAGCTTGTCAAGGATCGTAAACAGCACCTTAAAGTGGTACTGCTGCTCGGAACCGACGACAAAGACAAGCCGGTCAAAGGGCCAGTCTTTATGGCGGAATATCGCCGTGCCGATATCCTGGGTGATGTAAATTGAAGTGCCATCTTTGCGGAGCAGAACTTTTTTGTCGAGTTTTTCTGCGGTTAAATCCACCTGCACCGAGCCGTCGGCCTCGCGGTAGAAAATGCCCTTTTCAAGGCCTTTTAAAATTTCATCTTTTCCCAAAAGGTAGGTCTGGCTTTCAAAATAATATTGGTCAAACGAAACGCCGGTGCGCTCGTAGGTTTGCTTCATTCCATCGACTGCCCAGCCGTTCATTGTCTTCCAAAGGACTACGGTTTCGGGATCTCCCGCTTCCCATTTGCGGAGCAGATCCTGGGCGGCGATAATTGCGGGCGCCCCGGCCTCGGCTTCTTTTTTTTCGAGGCCCTTGGTTTTTACCAGACCGTCAACTTCTTCGGTAAAGATTTTATTGAAGCGGACATACCAGTCCCCGACAAAATGATCGCTTTTGATGTTTTCGGATTCCGGGGTTTTGCCTTCGCCGTATTCTTTATAGGCAAACATCGACTTGCAAATGTGAATGCCCCGGTCATTGATGATGCAGACCTTGCGGACATCCGCCCCGGCGGCTTTTAAAATACGGGAGACGCTTTCGCCTAACACGTCGTTGCGCAGGTGCCCCAGATGAAGGGGCTT
>JAISJS010000051.1 GCA_031261385.1 Treponema sp. | reverse complement strand
CGCAGAAGGCGAATAAGGAAAGAAAAAATAAGGAGATGTGTAATTAATATTTCCTTATTCGCCGTATTCGCCTTTGCGGTTTTTTTTCTTAAAGGAGTAATTTGAATGGCGAAGATTGCGGGGAAATTGACTGAACTTATCGGGAATACGCCGCTTCTGGAACTTTCCGGTTACGGAAAAGGTCTGGGGCTGCGGGGACGGCTTGTAGGCAAGCTCGAATATTTTAATCCGCTGGGAAGTGTGAAGGATCGTATCGCCCTTGCGATGATCGAGGACGCCGAGAAGAAAGGTCTTTTAAAACCTGACAGCATCATCATAGAACCCACGAGCGGAAATACCGGCGTGGGGCTTGCCTTTGTCGCCGCCGCCAAGGGGTACCGCATAATCCTTACCATGCCCGATACGATGAGCGTAGAGCGGCGCAATTTGTTAAAAGCCCTAAACGCCGAACTGGTTCTGACTCCCGGCAAAGACGGCATGAAGGGCGCCATCAGAAAGGCTGAAGAACTTAATGTGCAGATTCCCAATTCGTTTATCCCGCAGCAGTTTAACAATCCTGCAAATCCGGAAGTGCATAAGAGAACTACCGCCGAGGAAATATGGCGGGATACCGACGGGCAGGCTGCCGCATTTGTTGCGGGCATAGGAACCGGCGGAACCATTACCGGCGTCGGTGAATTTCTTAAGGAAAAAAATCCTGATATAAAAATTATCGCGGTGGAACCCTATGATTCGGCGGTGCTTTCCGGTTCTGCGCCGGGTCCGCACAAGATTCAGGGCATAGGGGCGGGCTTTGTACCCAATGTGCTTAACACAGCGGTTTACGATGAAATCTATAAGGTGCGGACAGAAGACGCATTTCTTACTTCCCAGCGGCTTGCCGCAACGGAAGGTTTATTGGTGGGTATTTCTTCGGGCGCCGCGGCTTTTGCGGCAACCCAAATTGCCCGCCGTCCCGAATTTGAAAACAAGATTGTGGTCGCCCTGCTCCCCGATACGGGAGAACGGTATCTTTCAACAGCGTTGTTTGATTCGCTGGAGCGGCCTAAATTTTAATAGTTGAAAGTGGATGGTGAGGAGCTGCGTATGCCGTGTGGTACTGTGAAGGTGGAAGAACGATTTTCTCATGTGGCGAACCGTCATCCGTGTTTCTCTGGAGAGGCGAATATGAACCGGGGGAGGATACATCTCCCGGTAAGTCCTGTCTGTAATATCCAGTGCCGGTTTTGTAAAAGGGTTTTCAATAAGGTTGAACAGCGGCCGGGGGTGAGCGCGGAAATTATCAGCCCTAAAGAAGCGGTTTCTCTTGTAAGACGCGGCCTTGAACTTTGTCCTGAGATAACCGTCGCCGGCATTGCAGGCCCCGGCGATACCCTTGCAACGCATCACGCGCTTCTGGCATTCGACAGCATCCACAGGGAATTTCCCGATCTTATCAACTGTTTGAGCACCAACGGCCTGCTCCTTGAGCGTTATGCCGGTGAAATCTTCCGGGTGGGAGTGCGGACCTTGACGGTAACGGTGAACGCCGTCGATCCTGTTATACTGGATAAAATTTGCTCGCGGGTAATCCTTGACGGCAAGGTGTACGAAGGAGTGGAGGGCGCTTCAATTTTGATAGAAGCCCAGAAACGCGGCATAAAAAAAGCGGCGGAATTGGGAATGCTTATCAAAATCAATATAGTTTTAATACCGTCAATTAACGGGGATCATATCGGTGAAATTGCGAAAACTGCGGCGGAAAACGGAGCGGGTCTTATCAATATCATTCCGCTTATTCCGCAGTTTGAATTTGCCGGTTACCCGAGTCCGGATTGTGTTGAGCTCAGCGCTGCGCGGGAAGCGGCGGAGGAACACTTGCCGGTTTTCAGGCACTGCCAGCATTGCCGTGCGGACGCCTGCGGTATTCCCGGTAAGGGGGATCTTTCTTCATTACTTTATGGTGACAGAAAATTTGCGGAAACTTTTTCACATGGTTGATTAAAAAACCTTTGGTTTTTTAATCTTGGGAGTTTCGCTATGCGAAACTCCATTACGTTGATATGGAGGAAACATGAGTAGATTTATAGACAGGCCGCGGTACACCTGCGCCCTGGGCGGGGCGGTTGGGACGCTTCAGGCAATGCCGCGGACCATCGCGATTGTTCACGGATCGGCCGGCTGCGGCGGCAATATCAACATGGCGCTTAACGCAGGGGCAGGGTATTTGGGCGGTGGCTACTGCGGCGGAAATTCTCTGCCCAGCACCAATGTCGTTGAGAAGGACGTGGTATTCGGCGGCGAAGGACGCCTGCGTGAACAGATTGAAGCTTCCCTGGAACTTCTTGACGGGGATCTTTTTGTCGTGGTCACCGGCTGTATGGTGGACATGATAGGCGATGATACGATCTCGGTGGTTTCCGAATTCAAGAACGCCGAAAAGCCGGTCATTGCTGTTCCCACGCCGAGTTTCAAGGGGAATGCCTTTTACGGGTACGAGCTTTTGATCAAGGGTCTCATCGACAAGTTTATACAAAAATCAGAAAAGAAAGAGGCCCTTTCGGTGAACGTTCTCGGTATTGTTCCCGCCCAGGATATTTTCTGGAAAGGAAATTTGCGGGAGATAAAACGTATCCTCGAAAGGCTCGGGCTCAAGGTTAATACGTTTTTTGGTGAAGGTGAAACCCTCGATAATTTTAAGAACGCGGGAAGCGCCGCGCTTAATATTGTTGTTTCAAATAATTTCGGTATTGACAGCGCAAAATACTTTGAGGAAGTCCACGGCATTCCGTATATTGCTACCTCTTTTCCTGTCGGCGCGGTGGCATCCGAGACCTTTTTGAAGACCGTAGGCAATGCATTGAACATTAATCCCGGCCTGGTCAATAAGGTTATCACCGAAGAAAAAACCATTTACTATGATTACTTTTCCCGGATCACCGACATCTATACCGATGCTGACCTCCAGCGTTATGCGATAATAGTGGGGGATTCCAGTTATGCCCCGTCTTTGACGCGCTTCCTTTCCGATGAACTCGGCTGGCTTCCCGAACTCGTGGTGGTTACCGACATACTTGACGATAATCAGCAGAAAACCGTGAAAGCCCAATTTGCCGGCCTTAATTCCGGCCTCGAACCCCACGTCTATTTTGACACCGATACTTCTTCGGTAAAAAAATACTTCCGGGAGGCATGGCCGCGCAACCATAATGATCGTTACTACGATCCCTTTAGCCCGGCTGTCGTTCTTGGAAGTTCCCATGAACGGGATTTTGCCCAGGAATTCGGAATGCCCCTGGTGCCGGTGAGTTTTCCCGCGACGGGACGCTGCGTAATGAACCGGGCTTATGCAGGTTTTAACGGCGGTCTTACCCTTACGGAAGACATCATCACGTATCTTGTACAAAGCAGGTAGGCAGATACTTATGTTAGTTATTGGAGGAAATTATATATGAATTTTTTAGATGCTAAATCGGCGCCGAGCCGGGAAGACCGGCTCCATGCGAGTATAGCCTTTGGCGGAACATGCTCCCAGGTGCGGAGCTGCCAGAACGCAATGGCCTGCGGATGTACGAACCTTTCATCCCGTAAATTTACCCAGGCCCAGGGCTGCCAGTTTACCTTGAGCCTTGGTATCCTTAATTCCATCAGAAACAGTGTCGTGATCATGCACGGGCCCCTGGGCTGCGGCATTTGCGTTACCGGCAATATCGGCCTCAACAAACAGTTTAAGCAGCTGCGCGACCCCGGCGCGGAAGGGCTCCAGTGGATCACCACCAACCTTGATGAGGCGGAAGTTATCACCGGCGGCGAAAAAAAACTGCGTGAAGCGATTCGGTACGCGGATAGAGAATTCCGGCCTGAATCCATTATTGTTGCAAACAGCTGCGTTCCCGCCCTTATCGGCGATGATGTTGATGCGATCATTTCCGACATGCAAAAAGAAACGGCGGCGCTGATTATGCCGATACACTGCGAAGGCTTTAAAACAAAGCTCATGGCTACCGCCTACGACGCGGTATACCACGGAATTTTAAAGAAGTATATCCGTTACCCCGACCGTAAAGTTCCCCTTTGGGAGACCGATGCCGACAAACTCCGTGAGCAGTACAAGAAAAGCCGGAACGTGAATGTCCTTAACGTTGGATCGATGAGCCGTGCCGATGAGCTGGAATTCCAGCGCCTGCTTGAAGCTATCGGCCTTACTGTGACGTTTATTCCATGTTATGCGGAACCGGAAGATTTTCAGTATGCCCTGGAGACTTCACTCAATATAAGCTGCTGCGGCACTCATGACGATTATTTTATCGGGCACCTCAAGGAAAAATACAATATCCCGTTTATGGTGGACACCATCCCCATCGGTAGAAAAAACACCGATAAATGGCTCCGCCGTATCGCAGGCCACTTTGGTCTTGAAAAGGAAATGGAAGCGTTTATCAAATCGGAAAACGAAATTCTGGATAAGGCCCTTGACCCGTTCAGAAAAAATTTGAAAGGCAAAAAGGTTTACCTTGCAGGCGGGGAAGTGCGGATTGTCGCGACTGCGGAAATCATGCAGGATCTGGGTATGGAACTGGTCGGCTTTAAAGCCCATCATTACGATCAGTTTGTCGAGCCGATTTTTGAGCAGCTGGAAAATATCGATGACGTGGTTTTCAGTGTCTCGACAAACCAGCCTTTCGAGATGGCAAACATCGTAAAAAAAGTAAAGCCCGATGTGCTGGTAGTGCACACCGGCGGGAATAATATCCAGGCGCGCCACGGTCTTCCCATGATGCCCCTCTTTGGACCCGGTCTTGGGTACTGCGGCTATACCGGCGTCTATGAAGTTGCCCGGCGGGTAAACAAGATTATGCGCAATGCGGAGTTTAACAAGCAGATATCCCGCAATGTTCCGATGCCTTTCAAGAAGGACTGGTTTGACAAGGACCCCTTCACCTATATCAAATCAGTGACGCTGAATGATACAACCATAGTTTCAAGTACAACCAATTAAAAGGAAGCAAAAGGAAAAAATGTCAAAGGCAAAACAGATAGCAATTTACGGGAAGGGCGGAATCGGCAAGTCCACCACGACTTCAAATTTAAGCGCCGCCCTTACCAGGCTCGGTTACAAGGTGATGCAGTTCGGCTGTGATCCCAAAAGCGATTCCACCAACACCCTGCGCGACGGAACGTATATTCCGACGGTACTGGATACCCTGCGGGAAAAAAGTGAAGTAAACGCCCACGAGGTAATATTCGAAGGCTTCAACGGCGTGTACTGCGTCGAGGCAGGAGGACCCGCCCCCGGCGTCGGCTGCGCGGGCCGCGGTATTACCACTGCGGTAGAAATTTTCAAGCAGCAGCGTATCTTTGAGGAACTGGATCTTGATTTCGTGATCTACGATGTACTCGGGGACGTGGTCTGCGGTGGCTTTGCCGTACCTATCCGGGAAGGCATCGCAGAACATGTATTTACCGTTTCTTCGGCGGACTTTATGTCGATCTATGCGTCAAACAATCTTTTTCGCGGAATCCAGAAATATTCCAATGCCGGAGGAGCGCTTCTTGGCGGGGTTATTGCAAACTCCATCAACCAGCCGTATTCCAAGGAAATTATCGACGACTTTGTCGAAAAGACCCAAACCCGTGTCATGGAATATATACCCCGCTCGGTCACCGTTGCCCAATGCGAACTGCAGGGCAAGACCACGATTGAAGCTGCTCCCGATTCCGCCCAGGCCCAGATTTATATGAGTCTTGCAAAAAAAATAGCCAGCCACACCGATTCAAGAACGCCCGCCCCGTTAGGCGTACAGGAACTGCGTGACTGGGGCGGCAAATGGGGCAAGTACCTGCTCGAAATGGAAACCGGCGAAATCCGCCAGGAACTCACCGCAAATATTTAAAAAAAAAAATTTAAACCGCAAAGTCGAATAAGTCGAATAAGTGAGAAGAGAAGATTCGATTTCATTTTTCTCTCCTTCTGCGACTTCTTCGACTTTGCGGTTGTATTCTTCGGTTTTGTGGTTGTATTCTTCTACTTACTGTCGGGTAATTTTTTCAGGCGTTTGAGTTCTATGCTCATGACAATGCCTGAAAGGATTATTGCGAGAAAATCTGCGGAGGGCATCGCGGCATAAACGCCTAATACGCCGAATCTTGGCGGCAGTATAAAAAGCAGCGGAAGGTAAAACAGGATCTGGCGGGATAAACTTAAGCAAGTTCCCTGCAAAGGTTTCCCGATAGCCTGGAAAAAATTGGAGCTGATAATCTGAAAGCCCAGGAAAGGCAGAAAAATCGTACAGATACGCAGGGCGCGTATACCCATGTCCATAAGCGGACCCTGTTCATTGCGGAATACGGCGATAAAGAGGCCGGGGAAAAGCTGTAACAAAAGAAATCCTGTGGTAACAAAAATTGTTCCGCAGATCACCGCCAATTTATAGGTTTTGCGGACCCGGCTGTATTTTTTTGCCCCGTAGTTATAGCCGATGATGGGCTGCGCCCCCTGGTTCAAGCCCTGGAGCGGCATAAAGATAATCACCATGATGCTGTAGACAATTCCCATAGCGGAAACGGCAATGTCGCCGCCGTAGCGGTTCAGGGAACGGTTCAGGATGATGTTGACCAGCCCGATTGCCAATTGCATCGCAAACGGCGCAAAGCCGATGGCAAGAATTTTTCCGGTGAGCGATAATTCAAGTTTCATGTCCCGGATACGGAAACGGAGTTTCGTAAAACGGGAATTGAAATAGAGGATAACGTATAAAAACGAAATAAATTGGGAAATAATGGTCGCCCAGGCGGCGCCGGCAATACCCCACCCAAAGCCGAAAATAAAAATCGGATCCAGAATGATGTTTATTACCGCCCCGAGGATCTGGGTAAACATCGAAGTTTTGGGGTGACCGTCTGAACGGATAAAATGATTGATGCCCGGTCCCATGGCGCCGAAGATGCCGCCGTAAAGGATAATTTGCAGATACATTTTTGCGTACGGAAAAACCGTCTCACTGACGCCAAGTACATTAATGAGCAGGGGATCAATAAAAATCAGCAGAGCCGCCACCACAACGCCGGGAATAAAAAAGAGCAGGGCAAAGGCATGCCCCATAATTTTTTCTACCTCGTCCCGGCGGCCCTCTCCAAGCCGTATGGAAAAAAGTGAATTCGCCCCGACGCCGATCAGCATTGAAGACGCCTGCAAAATTATCATCAGCGGCATGGCGACGGTAATGCCTGCTATCCCGAGGTCGCCGCCGGGCATCCACCCTACATAAATACGGTCTACGATATTATAAATTGCATTTACCAGCATACCGATAATCGCCGGAATGGAAAAATCAAAGAGAAGTTTGCTTATTTTTGCGGTTCCTATTCTGTCGGTAGGATCGGTGATGGTGTGCTCCATAACTATAGTATGGCTAAATAGTTGACACTTGAATAGCTTACGGTAATTGCGTTTCCGGCTGTTTTGTTTTCACATAATATGCGGCCAATTTTTTTATAGCTTCGTCGATTTTATCCGGCTGCTCAAAAATGGCGACCCCTGCAAGTTCAAGTTTTTTTCGTGCAGGCCCGCCTATCATCGCGGTAAGCACCGCGATGCAGTCCTTAATATCATTTGCAATACCGGAAGTCCCAGGCTCTTTGTCTGCCGCCATATTTTCATTCCGGCACCAGGGAGTGACCGCCCGCTTTTCCGCCACCTTGAACATCCCATCTTTTTCAGCATCAATAATGTAAAACCATTCCGCATGTCCAAAATGCTGATTTATCAATAACCCATCGGCGCTCGTAACGGCCACTCTCCAACTCATGTTATACCCCTTATAATGCTGATTCGAAATCAGTCATTTTCTCAACTATTCTCTTCCCCCGCAGGGAAACTTGAACAGGTACATAGGAAACCATTGCTCCTATGACCCCCGGGAAAATTGGGAGCGTACTTTAAAAAGGGCGGAGGGGGGTGTCAGGGAAAACGGGGCCTCGACAGAGGCCACGGTTTTACCTGACAGGACCCCTCGCATTATTTCCCGTACGCTCCCGGGAACTCTCAGGGGTCATAGGAGTTTACCGTTTAGGCTTGTATCTATTCAGTGCTCCCCCCTATTCTTCCCACAACCATGTCGACAAATACCGTTCCCCGGTATCCGGAAGAACTACGACGATGGTTTTGCCTTTGTTTTCCGGGCGGCGGGAAACGGTCAGGGCTGCTTCGAGGGCGGAGCCTGAACTGATGCCGACGAGGATGCCTTCTTCTTTGGCAAGACGACGTGCGACAGTTCCTGCTTTTACATCATCGGTCTGGTAGATTTCGTCGATGACTTTGGGATCGTATACCTGCGGCACAAAACCGGCGCCTATACCCTGGATTTTGTGGGGACCGCTCTGACCGCCGGAAAGGACGGGGGATGCGGCGGGTTCCACGGCGATTACCTTGATCGAATCTTTTTTGGACTTAAGGAATTTGCCGGCTCCGGTTACCGTGCCGCCGGTGCCGACGCCGCCGATAAGAATATCAACTTTGCCGTCGGTATCGGCCCAGATTTCAGGGCCGGTGGTTGTCTCGTGGATTGCAGGGTTAGCTGGGTTGTTAAACTGCTGGGGAATAAAAGAATTGGGGATCGATGCGGCCAGTTCTTCAGCTTTGGCGATAGCGCCCTTCATACCTTTGGCCCCTTCGGTCAGCTCAAGTTCTGCGCCAAGGGCTTTGAGAAGTTTGCGGCGTTCAATGCTCATTGTTTCGGGCATGGTAAGAATGATCCGGTAGCCTTTGACTGCGGCCACATAGGCGAGTCCTATTCCGGTGTTGCCGCTGGTCGGTTCAATAATGACCGTTCCCTTTTTGATGCGCCCGTCTTTTTCCGCCGACTCAATTAGCGCCAGTGCGATACGATCTTTAACGCTGTGGAGGGGGTTAAAACTCTCCAGCTTGGCGTACACGATTGCTCCGCCGTCGTTAAGTTTGTTGATTTTCACCAAAGGGGTGTTCCCAATCAGATCGGTGATTTTTTCTGCTCTTGCCATAAATTCCTCCTATAAATAATTCCTAGTATATATATAGGTATTATAGCTTAAAAAAGGACAAAATGTCAAGTAAAAATAACAGAATTATTGCTTAAAAATCGAACTCGCCGATGGTAATTTCCACGGTTTCAAAATCTTTGACTTCTACCCCGAATTTTGAATACCGGTCACCGTCAATATCGACAAGCCGTATATGGTATGAGCCGGATTGGACGGGCGGCGCCAGGTTTATACGGGTGTTCTGCCCGTTGTAGATATACCCGTTAAAAACGGCAGGTCCCCAGTTTTCGGTATCCGCCGGACACAAAAATACCGACTTAATGGTAAAACCGGTGTTATTCAGAACATAAAATGCGGTAACTTCCTCGGAAAATACCGGAAACGCGGCGAAAGCCAGCAAAAGCACAAGACTCCATTTTTTCATCATAAACCCCTCCTTAAAAGGGCGCCCTCAAAAATGCAGATTCTCAGAAACCTTTCTTGAGTTTATCCCCGGTTGGCGTTTATGGCAAGCCCGGAAAACGCAGAACGTCCGTACGCATTTTCACAAATTTTTAAAGCCCTCATGGCTGTTTCCAGTGTGCTGGGACATGTACTCCTGCCTAAAAGTTCATCCACAATCATTTGCTCCAGGGGAAGCCCCACATGTTCTTCGTCGGGAAAAACTATCTCTTCGGTTCTGTCCGCTGTTTCCAGTACCGCTTTACCGCCGGTACTCATGCCGGCAAAGGTGAGATGCCCGTTGGCGCCATAGACCTCGCAGATATCCAGAGCCTTAAAAGCGCCGTACTGCCATAAACCGCTTATTATAATACCATCCCGTCCTTGAGCAATGAGAGTGATCGTATTCTCTTCTCTTCCCTTATTCGCCTTATTCGCCTTTGCGGTGAAAATTCCTGTTGTGTGAAAGTAGTAAAGGGGGCCAAAGAGATAGTCCAATAAATCAACCAGATGGACATCAGTTTCAAAAAAAGGTCCGCCTCCGGAAATTTCTGTATCAGCCCGCCAGCCGCTGAGTGTTTTTTGCGTATCGGTCCTGACGACACGGACCGACTGTACGGGGGAAATTCTTTGAATCAATTCTTTGAGTTTTTTGGTTTTTGGGAGGCCCCGGCGGTAATGGGCAACAAAGATTTTTTTACCGGCGGAGGCAAAGACCTTTTGCAATTCCACCGCGTCTTTGTAACTATGGGCAATGGGTTTTTCGAGGTAACAATGCTTGCCCGCCGCAGCGCAAAGAAGCGCCATCTCCTTGTGGGTCTCAGGCGTTGTGGCGATGTAGACAATATCGATGTCAGGGCAGGCCAGAAGTTCCTTTACGGAGGGGAAAACTGATCCATGACCATGCCGCCGTACCCAGTCCTCGGCCTTCGCAGTGGTCCGGTTTGTGACGCCAACAAGCTCTGAATCCCGGCACTTGTAAAGCCCCGGGCCGTTCTTTACTTCGGTTACATCCCCGCAGCCTATCATGCCCCACCGGATTTTGGTCATACTAATAACAGCTTAATCACTTCAATCCCGTCGTGACAATTCCTTCGACAAAGTATTTTTGCGCGGCGGCAAAAATAATGGCGCAGGGTAAAATCGATAGTATCGACATGGCAAACATCTGGCCCCAGGGGGTGACTGCGGAATTGTCGGTGAACATACGCAGGGCCAGGGACACGGTGTATTTGCCGATGCTGTTTACGTAGATTAATTGATTAAGAAAATCGTCCCAGCTCCAGATGAACGAAAAAATGCCGACGGTAAAGAGCGCGGGTTTGCAGTTGGGCAGAATGATTCTGAAAAATTGGCCGAAAAATCCGCAGCCGTCTACCAGAGCGGCTTCATCAAGTTCTTTGGGGATGCCCCGCATAAATTGTATCAGGAGGTAAATTGAGAAGGCGCCTGAAACCTGGGCAAAGAAAGCGGGAACGGTAAGGGGAAGGTACGAATCCCCCCAGCCGAATTTGACAAAAAGAATGTAGCGGGGGATCAGCAGGATCTGTCCCGGCAAAAGGAGGGTGCCGATGACCAGGGAGAAGAGCAGATTTTTTCCCCGGAAGCGCAGCCGGGCAAAGGGGTAGGCCGTCAGAGAGGCGCTGATGATGGTGCCCAGCACAATGAGCAGGGAGATAATAAATGAATTCCGGAAGAATTCCCCAAAGTTATGTCCCGGAACGGATTTCCAGCCATTGGAATAATTTTCAAACATCCAACGCCGGGGAAATATGGCCTTCACGTTAAAAATTTCATCGTTGGCCTGGAAACTGGAGAAGAGCATCCAGATTATCGGATAGAGCATTCCAACCGCCAAAGCGACAAGAAGTATATGTTTTATAATGATCTTGATAGTCTTGCTTGCCTTTTTCTGCATGATCCTTCCTTTCCTATTTCTTAATTATCATTGGCATAGAATACCCAGAATTTCGAGGTGAAAAAGACAATTCCGGTTATAGTGGCAATAAGCAGGAACAGGATCCATGACATGGCCGATGAATAGCCTATCCGCATACCGCCGTTAAAAACTTCCATGTAGATATGCTGCACGGTAAAAAGAGTTTCGTTGATAGGCCCCCCGTGGGTAATAACATAGCCCTGGGTAAAAGCCTGGAAGCCGCCGATTAATTGCAGTACCAGATTGAACTGGATCACCGAAGACAGCATCGGCAGGGTAATGTGGCTGAAACAGCGTAACGGCCCCGCTCCGTCAATTTTTGCCGCCTCGTATAATTCATTGGGAATATTTTTTAATCCCGCAATAAAAATAACCATGGACGAACCAAACTGCCATACTGCCAGAATGATAAGTATATTCAGGGCATGAGCCGGTTCCCCGAGCCATGCCTTGGGCTCCACGCCAAAGAGGCTGCCGATCTGACTGACAATCCCTGCCTTGTCAAAGAGCTGTTTCCACATGATCGCCACTGCAACGCTGCTGCCGATCAGGGAGGGGATGTAATAGGCGGTCCGGTAAAACGTAGCGCCTTTTTTTAGAATCAGCGCCAGAGCCAGGGCAAACATCAGCTTGAGGGGAACACCCACCAGGGCATACCGTGTAGTAACGGCGAGGGATTTGATAAAGTTCCGGTCACGGGTGAACATGCGCACAAAATTGTCAAGGCCGTTAAATTTTCCGCCCATCAACCGGGAATCGGTAAAAGACAGAAAGAGGGATGTCAAAAACGGATAGGCAAAGAACACTGCCATTCCGATTATCCAGGGAAGCAGGAAGGTATAAGCGGCTGTTTCTTCCTTAAACTTCATTGAAGTAAAATATTTGTTCTTCATTTTATACCTTCCTTGTGTTCATCATCAGGGCATGGCGTCTTTTACTAATTCTTCAAAGCGCTGGCCTGCCTGCTGGGGGGTAATGCGTCCAAAGGCAACTTCCGCTCCCACCGCCATCATATGGGTTTCATCCCAGATGTTGCTTACCAGAATCCCCGCACTAAAGGGGTTAACTGTTTTGGAATAGATCTTATTGGTAATGGCAAAAACTTTTTTATCCACATCGGAAAGGGCGGCGGGGTCCTCCAGCAGGGCTTCGACCTGTCTGCTGGACGGAAGAACTCCGCGCACTGTTTTAAGAATTTTTCCCGCTTCCGGATCGCTTGAAATCCACTGGAGAAAATCAATGGCCAGCGCCTTGTTTTTGGAACCGGAGAATACCGATTCAATCAGGCCCGGGCGGGCGCTTACCGCCGCGCCATTACCTTTATGGTTGTGGGGGTACTCGATCATCTGCAGATCATCTTTGGTCTGGCTTTGATACATGGCAAAGGTGCCGCTGGTATCAAAGGCCAGGAAGGTTTTGCGGGAAGCGATAGGAGAATCAATCTGCGATGCGATGGTAGAAGTTTCCGCTGGAGGCATCAGTACGCCGCGGGGAACCTTGTTCCAGTAATCCATGTAGGCGGCCACATCGGCGCCGGTCAAAAGATATTCCTTGTCGGTCCAGGGGAAGGGCGGTTCCTTGCCCATATGGGTTATGTTCCACACGGGGATAAAGGTTTCCATGGCCTTGACCATCCGGTTATCCACCATACCGTAAGTTTTTCCGCCGCTCTTTTGGTACACCTCCGCCAGAATATTTACCAGGTCGTCCCAGGTATAATCCCCGGCGGGCATCACGATCCCAAGCTCATCAGCCTGGGTCTTGTTGTAGTAGATTACGTTGGCGTTAAGGCTTAAGTTTACGCCGTACATCTTGCCGTTGAAAGAGCAGGCTTTTGCGACCATGGGGTTATGGGTGCTTACGTCAATCAATCCTGTCAAATCGGTAAGTCCGCCGGTATCCACATAGATGGGAAGGTCCTCTGCGGACATGGTGAAGATATCAGGGGCGTTGCCTGCGGCAATCTGGGCCAGCATTTTGGTTTGGTATCCGTCTACGGCGCCGTATTCGGGGACAACTTTTACCCCGGGGTGCAGACTTTCGTAAAGCTCGATAGCCGTAATGGTGGCCTTGTTCCGGGTCTCGTTTCCCCACCATGAAAAGCGGATCGTCCCGGAAAGTTCCCCTGACGAACTGTTTTTTGCACCTTCCTGTTTGTTACAGGCGATAAAGAGGGCTCCCCCGATAAGAGCCGTACAAAGGAGCAATAGAGCCCCTCTTGCTATTTTCATAATATCCTCCTAATTAAATGGATCTAAAAGAAACTATCATATTCACATAGTTAAGTCAAATTGTTTTCGTTTTTTTCTCAAATTGTAGACAAAGGGGTATGGAAAAAATAAAATACAGAACGATACTTTTGTAAACAGGATAAGAGGTATACATGCTGCCGCCGGACGGAGTTGGGGGGGGGGGGGGGGGGGGGGGGGGGGGCGCCCGGGGGGGGGGGGGGGGGGGGGGGGGGGGGGGGGGGGGGGGGGGGGGGGGGGGGGGGGGGGGGGGGGGGGGGGGGGGCGGGGGCTGGGGCTGGGGCT
>JAISJS010000048.1 GCA_031261385.1 Treponema sp. | reverse complement strand
AGAGTAACCGCAGAGAACGCAGAGGGGTGCACGCGAAAGCGTGCAAACGCGGAGTGGAAAGATAGAGAATTTGAAGTTTATTTGGTATTCTCCGCGTCCTCTGCGCCTACTCCGTGTTCTCTGCGGTTTCTCTTCATTTTTCTTATTATGTCATTTGACTATTACAGAACACTAACGCACCATCAGTGAAACAGCAGCCTGATTGAATCCCAAAAACGTTTAAACACATTTCCCTTTACGTATTCCCGTACCGTAAGCAGGGGAATACGGTGAAGCTCTCCTTCTTCATCGGAGATGACAAGATTTCCGGCCGGAAAATCCGCAGGAAGCGGGGCGATAAGGGGATCATTTAAAACCGTGGAAATCGTCAGGGAGCTGCCCCGAGCTGCCGGTGCGGTAAACTCCGAGCTTCCCCCGGCTTTTAGTTCGGCAAATTTTTCCCGGCCTTTCCAGAGCCGGGCATTTGCAATATCGCCAATAACCGGGCGGACCGTTTTAAATGTATCAAAGGCCCAGGTAAGGAGTTTCCGCCCGTCCGCATCGCGGATCGCTTCTCCGCCGGGCGCCGCCGGCGCGCCGAGAATCACGGCAATAAACCGGGTGTTCTCCCGTTCTGCGGTAAGGGCGATATTGTAACCTGCTTCGTCGATGTACCCTGTTTTAAGGCCGTCAACGCCGGGAAATGTTTTAAGCAGTTTGTTGCGGTTATATTGAACAATGGTTCGGGGGTCGTCACGGAAAGCTTCCGCTACATTTTCTGCTTTGGGGTAGGCAAACTCCGGGACCGAATGTAAGCCGGTAATTGTTTCAGGATGTTTTGCGATATAGGTCCTGCAGAAGCGGGCATATTCGTCGGCGGTGGTCATGTTGTACTCGGAAATCCCCGACGGTTCCACAAAACGGGTTTTTAAAAGTCCAAGCCTTTGAGCTTCCCGGTTCATAAGAAATGCAAAATCTTTTACCGAGGGGGAAATAATCAGCGCGGTCGCAACCGCCGCATCGTTCCCCGAAGAAACTGCCAGTCCCAAAAGAATTTCCCTAAGGCTTACTTCCTGACCTGCTGCAAGAAACATCAGGCTTGAACGGGGAGGCTGGTTAACAGCCCAGCTGTCACGCGGCGGATTTATTTTTTCATCGAGTGAAATTCTTCCTGCCGCCGCTTCCTCAAGGGCAATGTGTATGGTCATAAGTTTTGTCAGCGATGCAGGGGGAATTTCCTCATCGGGATTTTTCGCATACAGCACGGTTCCTGTTGCCGCATCCAATACTACCGCCGCCCGGGATTGAAGCGCAGGAGCACTCTCCGTGTAAGGAACAAGGAGGTCCGGCGGTCTTGCGGAATTCTGCGCCGACAACGGCGACAGGACTAACAATAAGAAGAATATGAACCACAAAAAAGTGTTTTTCAAAATTCCGCCTGTCCCACTGCCCGCGGATACGGAATTACATCGCGGATGTTTGCCATGCCGGAAATATACTGGATGAGCCGCTCAAAGCCCAGGCCGAAGCCCGAGTGCGGCGCCGTGCCGTAACGGCGCAGGTCAAGATACCAGGAATAATCTTTGGCCTTCATTCCGGAAGCGGTAATGCGCTCTATGAGTTTTTCAAGGTTATCCTCCCGCTGGGAGCCGCCGATGATTTCTCCGAGCCGGGGAACCAAAACGTCCATGGCCCGCACGGTTTTTTCATCATCGTTCATTTTCATGTAAAAGGCCTTTATTTCTTTTGGATAATCGGTGACGATCACCGGCCCTCCGGCGACCTTTTCGGTGAGGAATTTTTCATGTTCGCTTTGAAGGTCACATCCCCAAAACGGTTTGAATTCAAACGTGCCTTCAATAGCGGCGGCCTTTTCAAGTTCCCTGACCGCATCGGTGTACGGTATATGGGTAAACTTTGAATTAACCACCGACTGCAGCGTTTCGATAACACCCTTTTCAATATGGGCGTCAAAAAAGGCAAGATCGGCGGCGCACTCTTTTAATGCCAGATTGAAAACATATTTTAAAAAATCTTCGGCAAGGGCCATGTTGTCTTCAAGCCGGGCAAAGGCCATCTCCGGTTCCACCATCCAGAATTCCGCAAGGTGGCGGGTGGTATTGGAATTTTCCGCCCTGAATGTGGGGCCGAAGGTGTACACGCGGGAGAGGGCCGTGGCATAGGTCTCCGCTTCAAGCTGTCCGGAAACGGTGAGAAAACTCCGCTTGCCGAAAAAATCTTTTGTGTAGTCAGGGGTTTTACCATCTTTGGCAAGAGCTTCAAGGTCCAGTGTGGTTACCTGAAACATCGCCCCCGCGCCTTCGGCGTCACTTGCGGTGATGATCGGCGTGTGGACATATTGAAAACCGTTCTGCTGGAAGTACTGATGAATGGCAAAGGCCATACGGCTGCGAAGCCGGGCCACCGCGCCGAAGGTATTGGTACGGGCCCGCAGGTGGGCAATCTCCCGGAGGAATTCCAGCGAGTGCCGTTTTTTTTGCAGGGGATATGCAAATACTTCCGGCTGCCCATTGGTCCCCGGACGGTTTTCCGCCGGCGCTTCCCCGATAAGCTGCAGCGAAACAGCGGCAACTTCCGCCGCCTGCCCGGAAGCAGGGGAGGGCACAAGGCGGCCCTTTATTTCAACCGAAGCCCCGGTGTTGATTACGGTATTTTCTGACACCGAAGAGGCCCGGTCAAAGGTGCACTGGATTCCGGCAAGAGAAGAACCGTCATTCACTTCTATAAAGATGAGATTTTTGGATTCTCTTTTTGTCCTGACCCAGCCGCGGATCACCACTTCCTGGGATTCGGGGGACTCTGCAAGAATGTCTTTGATTAAAGGAAACATAACCGTAGTATAGCGAGCATCTGGTTTTTGTGGAAGTATTTGCTATAATAAGCCATGTTTACCGATGCACACTGTCACCCATTCGACCTTGCAAGGATCCTGCCCGCCGCTGAGGAAGATCGAAGGCGTCTTGGGGTGATAAGCGCGGCCAGTTCCACGACACGGGAAGAATTTGAGTATAATGAGGCGCTTGCGGTTAAAGCCAGGGCGGAAGACGCGCCTTTACTGCTGCCGTGTTTTGCCGTGCACCCCCAGCTGCCTGCCGCGCTGAAAGGAGAAGATGCAGGCAATGACTTACGGTTTTCTGCTCACCTTGAATTTTTGGAAACCCTGGCCCGGGAGGGGAGGCTTGCCGCCGTTGGAGAGACGGGCTTTGACTTATATAATGCATCGTTCCGGGAAACTGAAGCTGTTCAGGATGAACTTTTTGCCGCCCATCTGGAAATTGCCCTGCGTTATGATTTACCGCTCGTGCTCCATGTACGGCGGGCCATGCACAAGATATTTGCCCATAAAAAAAACTTAAAAAAATGCCGGTCAGTTATTTTTCATTCCTGGCCGGGAACTGCCGGAGAAGGAACATCCCTTTTAAAATCGGGGATAAACGTTTATTTTTCTTTTGGCGCCGTTATCGGCCTTAACCACAAAGAGGCGATACGCTGCTGTACGGTTTTTCCGCAGGAACATCTGCTCACCGAAACCGATGCCCCGTATCAGAGCCTGCGGGGAAAAGCATTTTCCTGCTGGGGGGATCTTCCGGCAATTTTAAAAACTGCGGCG
>JAISJS010000021.1 GCA_031261385.1 Treponema sp. | reverse complement strand
TTTTTAGGGGAACCGCACGGACTTACCGAATGGGATCCCGAGCGTTATGGCGCTCTTTCGATAGACGGCGACGGCGTTAGTTACGATATTTTTACCCAGGCTGCAAGGGCTTTATCGCCCGGAAGGAATGTCAAGGCGCAGGGCGCCGATCCCATGGGCGGACTTGCCGTAAAAAGACTGATAGGCATCGGCGGTTCGCAGTCGGGTAACAGAATGTTGTCGTACGCCAACGGCGTTCAGCCCATCGAAAAAGCGTACGATGCACTGATGCCCACGGTTCAGGCAGGGGGCTACGATTTTCGGGATGAAGTTGCGCATGACAAAACCGCACCTTCAAAAAATCGTACGGTACAGGGATTGCTGCGGGATGATCTTGATACACCGGTTATGATTATCAATTCAGAAACCGAGTCTCTCTTTTTTAAACATCAGCCGAATACCGATAAATTCCGCTATTGGGATGTTGCGGGCGCAACCCATGCCCCGACAAAAACCATGCAGATAATGCGGCAGATATCGGATCGCGACGCGGTTACCAATTCTCTGTATACCTATTCATCGGGCAGGGCCAGTGATGTCCAATGGCTGCCGGTCGTTGAAGCGGCAATAGTCCAGGTAAATAACTGGATTATTACCGGTAAGGCGCCTCCTGAAGTCAAGCTGATTGAAATGCGGGAAGACGGAAAGGATTACGTCCGTGATAAAGACGGGAATGTGATCGGCGGAGTCAGGCTGCCCGAACTGGAAGTTCCCATAGCCCAATATGTCGGCAATCCGCTTATCGCCCTTGCGGGATTTACGATTCCCTTTAGCCCCGAAAAAATAAAGCGCCTGTATCCGACTCATGACGACTATGTTGCCAAGGTAAAAGCCGCCGCCGAAGCGGCGCGGGACGCCGGGGTAATTCTGCAGCGCACCGTTGACGATTATGTTAAACGGGCTCAGGCGGCCCCAATTCCTGTGCAGGTATACCCCGCTTCATTGGTGCCTGTTCAGAACTAGTGTAGTGTAATAAACAGAAGACAGAACCGCAGAGAACGCAGAGGGGTGCACGCGAAAGCGGGAAGACGTGGAGAACGCAGAGTGGAGAAGACAAGAGAATTTGCAGTTTATTTGGTATTCTCCGTGTCCTCTGTGCCTACTCCGTGTTCTCTGCGGTTTCTCTTCATTTTTCTTATTATGTCATTTGACTATTGCAGAACACCAGGCGGAGACTGTAAAGGAAACAGAGCATGGGAAAAAATAGTTAGGCGAAATTAATTTTTGAACTTTATTGGAGGTACGTATAAAAAGTATACAGTATTATCTGTTAAAATCCATAAAACCTTCTTCACAAAAGGTAAAAGGTGTTGTAAAATAATCTTATTGGGAGCGATGTATGGGGTATAAATCAATAGAACTATGTGCCGGGGCTGGTGGACAGGCTTTAGGGCTGGAAATGGCTGGTTTTGAGCACCTGGAACTCCTCGAAATAGACCATAATGCCTGTAATACCTTACGAAAAAACCGTCCTCATTGGCATGTAGTAGAAGGGGACATTCGGGATTATTCACCAAAACCTTCCGTAAGCATTGACCTTTTGGCAGGGGGCGTTCCCTGTCCGCCTTTTTCGGTGGCCGGGAAGCAGCTTGGCTCAAAAGACGAAAGGGACTTATTCCCCGAAGCCTTACGGCTTGTAAAAGAACTAAATCCAAAGGCAGTTATGTTGGAAAATGTCCGCGGCCTGTTAGATTCGGTTTTTGATGAATATCGTGCAGGCATTATTCGTCAATTGGAAAAGTTGGGATATAGCACCGATTGGCGATTATTAAATGCTTCCGATTATGGGGTTTCACAATTACGCCCCCGGGTTATTTTTGTCGCTGTAAAAAAAGATTTGGAAGATTTTTTCTTTTGGCCTAATCCGGCTATTGAAAATCCTCCTCCGGTTGGGGATTTATTATTTGATCTCATGGCACAAAATGGTTGGAGCGGCGCCAAAGAATGGCGCAAAACTGCTTGTGATATAGCCCCTACAATTGTCGGCGGTAGTAAAAAACATGGCGGGCCGGATTTAGGGCCAACAAGGGCTCGAACGGCATGGGCAACATTAGGTGTAGATGGTAAAGGTATTGCCAATAACCCGCCGGAAAAAGAATTTATCGGTATGCCCCGGCTTACCACAGAAATGGTAGCCAGAATTCAGGGTTTTCCCAATGAATGGGTTTTTACCGGCGGTAAAACAAATGCATATCGGCAAATTGGTAATGCATTCCCTCCACCGGTTGCAAAAGCGGTAGGGAGGCAAATTAGAAAAGCATTTGATATGTATGCTGCATTTGTAGAACACAAAATACCGGAAAGGAATTTGGCATAATGGCGAAAAAATCAAACGGCGCACTGGCAAAACTACGGCAGCATTTTCTTAATAATATCGGAAAGAAAATGGACTCCTACGAATTACGGGAAATTGCCGGAGGAATTACTGAATGGGCGCGGCGTGTTCGTGAGTTACGGACAGAAGAGGGCTATCAAATACTTACCAATAATGACCGTAGCGATCTAAAGCCCGGTGAATATATGTTAGAGGATCCAAAACCGCAGCCCGCATTTGAAAGGACTATTTCAAAAGAGACACGGGCCATTGTTTTGGATAGAAATGGGTTTACCTGTCAAATGTGCGGGGCCGTTGCCGGAGAACAGCATCCATACGATCCTGCAAGAAAAACAAGACTGCATATTGGGCATATTATTGACAAAAGCATGGGTGGAACAGACGATCCTTCAAATTTAAGAGCAATCTGTTCGGTATGCAATGAAGGCGCTTCAAATATTACTTTAACACGGCCTGATTTGCAAAAATTATTAATACAAGTTAGAAGAGCAACAATTGCTGATCAATTAGAAGTATTAAATTGGTTGGCCAAAAAGTTTCCAAAAAAAATTGAAGAAATGAATAAAGAAGTGAAATGAAGAGATAAAGGAAACAGAGCATGGAAATAAAACAAGCCAGCATTGCGGGAACCATGGAGTCAAGCGATGTGATGGTGACGGTGGAGCCCGGCGTAAACGGTATTGAAATCGAAGTTGAAAGTATCGTGGAAAAACAGTTTGGCAGGGAGATACGCCGCGCCATTACCGAAACACTGCGGAGCCTGGACGTAAAAAACGCCCGGATAAAAGCGGTGGATAAGGGCGCGCTGGATTGTACGATTCGGGCCAGGGTTAAAACAGCCGTTTACCGCGCTTACGGAAGCGGCGGCAAGACCGCGAAAAGGAAATGGTAAGATGAAGCAGCTGCGAAGAACCATGCTCTATGTTCCCGGAAATAACGCCGGAATGATTCAGGATGCCGGTATCTACAAGGCGGACAGTATCATGTTCGACCTTGAAGATTCGGTCTCTGTGCACGAGAAAGACAGCGCCCGCTTCCTGGTGTATCAGGCGCTTACGAGCCTTGTGTATCCCGACAAGGAACTGGTCGTCCGCATCAACGACCCCCGCACGGAAATAGGCAGGGAGGACCTGGAGGCCATTGTAAGCACCGGCAAGGCGGTGATACGGCTGCCAAAAACAGAAACGGCCCAGGATGTAATTGACTGCGAGTCCCTCATAGAAGCTATCGAAAAAAAAGTGCGGCTCCGTGTGGGCTCCACTAAAATGATGGCGGCAGTTGAAAGCGCCTCCGGCGTTCTCAACGCAAAGGAAATAGCCCTGGCAAGCAGGCGCCTGACCGGAATCGCAATCGGCGCCGAGGACTATGTAACCGACCTTAAAACGACCCGATCCGAAGACGGAATTGAACTGCTCTTTGGCAGGAGCATGATCCTTTTGGCGGCGCGGAACGCCGGTATAGACGCCATTGATACGGTTTTTTCCGATGTGAACAACGAGGAAGGCCTGCGGAAAGAAACGAAACTTATCAGGGGGCTCGGTTTTGACGGCAAAAGTATCATCAACCCGCGCCAGATAAAAATTGTACACGAGGTGTTTACCCCCACCGAAAAAGAAATCAGTAACGCACTGCGGGTAATCGAAGCGATACACGAAGCAGAAAAGAAAGGCTCAGGCGTGGTTTCGCTTAACGGTAAAATGGTGGACAAGCCCATCGTTGCACGGGCGGAGCGGGTGCTGGATCTGGCAAAAGCCGCAGGCATCGCCGTTGACGGGGAGGGGATCGCAAAATGAAAGATGAACTCAATTACATTGAAGGACTGCACGATATAAAAGCCATTAACGGAGTTTTTAATTCCGATACGCTGCAAAAAGATTACCGGACCTGCGCGGAGCGCGGAATTTCAAATAACCGGGTTATTCCGACCCTTGAAGAAGCGGTGCGCCTGTGCGGACTTAAAAACGGGCAGACCATTTCGTTTCATCATCATTTTCGTGACGGCGACTACATCATCAACATGGTGATGGACAAACTCGCCGAAATGGGCTTTAAGGATCTGGTGCTTGCCGCCTCTTCCCTGACCGACTGCCACGCGCCGCTTATCAAACATATTCAGAACGGCGTCATCCGCCGCATCGAAACATCGGGGCTGCGGGGAAAACTTGCCGATGAAATCTCCGGCGGTCTTATGGAAACGCCGGTGGTTTTCCGTTCCCACGGCGGCCGCGCCTTCGCCATAGAAAACGGTGACCTTCCCATCGATCTGGCTTTTCTCGGCGCCCCTTCCTGCGATCCCTTCGGCAACGCCAACGGCTACTCCCGCCACGGTGAGAACGGCATCAAATGCGGCTCCATGGGTTATGCGAAATGCGACGCCCAGTATTCAAAAAAGACCATCATCATCACGAATAATATCGTAAATTTTCCCAACGTTCCTTTCGGAATACCGGAAAGCGATGTTGATTACATTGTAAAGGTTGATGAGATAGGCGACCCCGCCGGCATCATGAAAGGGGCTACCCGTTTTACCAACAACCCCAAGGAACTGGTTATGGCGGAGCTTGCCTCCAATGTGATCGAAGCATCGGGCCGTCTGGCAAATGGTTTTTCGTTCCAGACCGGCACCGGCGGCGCTTCCCTTGCCGTTACCCGCTTTCTCCGCGAGCGTATGATCGCCAAAGGCATTACCGCAAGTTTTGCGTTAGGCGGCATTACCGGATCCATCGTCGAACTTCACGAAGAGGGCCTTGTGGAGCGGCTGCTTGATGTTCAAAGTTTTGACCTTAAGGCGGCGGACTCCCTCAAGAACAACCGTTTTCACATTCAGATTTCGGCGGAGTACTATGCCAGCCCCCGCAGCGCAGGGGCCGCCGTGAATCAGCTTGACGTGGTCGTCCTTTCCGCACTGGAAACCGACGTCAACTTCAACGTCAATGTGCTGACCGGTTCGGACGGCGTCATCCGCGGGGCAATCGGCGGCCACCAGGACACCGCCTTTGGCGCATCGGTGACCATCGTCGTCTGCCCCCTCACCCGCGGCCGTCTGCCCTGTCTCGTCGACCGCGTCGGAACCATTGTGACGCCGGGCAAAACGGTAGACGTCCTGGTCACCGAACACGGCATCGCAGTAAACCCCGCCCGTGAAGACCTCAGAGAACGCTTCCTCGCCGCCCGGCTCCCCGTTTTCCCGATTACCGAATTACGCGCCCGCGTAGAAACCCTCGTCGGCAAACCGGACCCGATAGCCTACACCGGCCGGGTAGTCGGCATCGTCACCTACCGCGACGGCAGCATAATCGATCTTATTCACCAGGTAAAATAAAAATAAACCGCAAAGGCGAAGAAGGCGAAAAAGTTGAAGACGGGAATGGAAGGGGGAAAACATGATTACACCGGAACAGGAGCGCATAGCCAAAAAAGTTTTAGATGCCGCCTTTGAAGTACATTCCCACTTAGGCCCGGGCTTACTGGAAAGCACCTACCAGACCTGTTTGCTCTATGAACTTGTAGAGCGTGACATACATGTGGAAAGCGAAAAATCGTTACCGATTGCATATAAGGGCATCCATTTTAACGTTCAATCCTTCAAGGATGGAATAAGACGGATAGTATTAAATGACAAACCT
>JAISJS010000270.1 GCA_031261385.1 Treponema sp. | reverse complement strand
TTTGTCGACCCATAGGACAGATCTCTGGTTTTCCAGATAATCTGACCATCATCAAGGTTTACTTTTAACAGACGGCAGAATGGCTCCGGGGTATATGGATGCATCAAAAAACTGCTTTCCTGTATATAAGCATAGCCGTCATGGTACACAGTCTCTGCCTGGTTTCCCCGGCTCTCAATCTCAAAAGACCATACAACATTCTTTTTGTATGAAGGTGCATTAACATCCGAATCATAGAGAAACAGAGGACAGGCGCTAAAAACCAAAGTGCAGCACGTTAAAATAAAATACAATATTGTTCTCATTATTTTTTCGCCATATATATATTACAAAAATAGTAATAAAATAGCAAGAAAAAAATACAAAAATAATACTACATGCGAAAGGCTCAATACAAAAGTGAACCATCTTTCAAATGTAAAATTCTGCTTCTTACTATCTATCCCTCAGAACTGTGTTTTTCTGCGCTCGGCGAAACCGGTGATATTCTGGAATTCCACTGCTGTCCCGTCGTCAAGGATCACCTTGCCGGAAAAAAATCCGCAGACCTGGTGACGGGTTATTGAAAAGAGCAGCATACGGTTCCGGTCTACCCGCTCCTGATGGGGGGTAAAGGTCATCTCCAGACGGTTGTCGTTGCTGGTAAAACGCCAGGGCAGAAGCCAGTTTGCAGGAGATATATGAAAGGTCACCTGATCCAGCTTGTGGAGTTTTCCCTCTACGAAAAAAGCGTTTTCGGTTCCCTGCGCCGGATCGGCTGAGCCATATCCCACACTGAAACCGACCCGCCGCCCGTTGGAAAGGCCGCAGGCCGCCGCCCAAAACCGGAGATCCTGCCGGGGGCGGACTCCGCGGTTCCAGTCAAATATTCCCCAGGCATTGCCGCTGGTAAAAACAAGCTCCGAAGTGCCGAATTGAATGACGCCCTCGGCGGTGTACCATGGGGAGCGCCGCGAATAGCGGAAGGCGCTTTTTTCATTCCGCCAGGGCATATTGGTAACCAGTGATTCCGCTTCAGGCGGCTCGGTCAAAACCAGTTCACCGCGGAGGCTCCGGTGATGGCCGAATTTCGGAATATCCGCCTTGATGATCCGCACCCCCCCATCCATCGGAACAAAATCAAGACGGGATTTTTTCCGGTGAAACCGTATCGATCCCATCCCGCTTCCCGGCGGCATCTCATAACTCCCCAGGGGAAAGTTCCCCAGGTGAATATGGGTGCTCCGCTTTTTATCCCGGAGGGAAACTACCGACATACCCGTATACCCCAGGTAGCCTTCATCGGCAATCTCAAGAATCACCAAATGGGTGGGCGAAAAAAGAATGTAGCGGTCCGATTCCGAGATCCGCCGACGGGGCGCCCACACCAGTGCGGGATCGTAAAAAAAACACGGAGAACGGGCCCACCCGAAATTCTGGGGCCAGCCTGAACCGTTGAGCACCGAGACCGGCGCGGTAATTTCATTTTGCGTCATTGTATGATAGTATACCGTATGAAGTATGCGGGAATGAAGGTCCTTGTGATGGGCCTGGGGCTTCACGGAGGCGGCCTTGAGTCGGCTCGCTACCTGGCCCGGCGCGGCGCCGATGTTACCGTTACCGATCTCCGGGACGAAAGGACCCTTGCCCCTTCGATTGAACAGCTTGAATCGTGCGGCAAAATCATCCGGTATGTGCTGGGCCGTCACGAAACCGAAGATTTTACCCATGCCGATATGGTGATAAAAAACCCCGGAGTCAGGCCGGATTCTCCCTTTTTACAGGCCGCAATGGATCAAGGCGCCGGCAGGATAGAAACCGATATTTCGATTTTTCTCGCCAATTCCCCCGCCCGGCTTACTGCCGTCACCGGTTCCAAGGGTAAATCCAGTACATCTTCGGCCCTCCATTGGGTTCTCGCAGAAGCCCGAAAACCAAAAAACGCAGACAAAGCTGCTTTACCGGGCAAAGCGTATTTGGGCGGCAACATTACCGTATCTCCGCTAACTTTTCTTGATGAATTACAAAGCGATGATGATGTGGTCCTGGAACTTTCCAGCTGGCAGCTTGGCGATTTAAAGGGCGTTTTGCACCCTGACGGCCGACCGCTTTTAAAACCCCGTGCGGCGGTAATTACGGCAATCATGCCCGATCATCTGGACCGTTACGGAACCATGGAAGCGTATATTGCCGATAAACGGATCATCTATCAGGGACAGGATGCGGCGGATGTCACCGTCGCCGCAGATGACAGGTGGGGACAGAGCTTCCACCGGGAAAGCCATGGCCGGCCTCTGGTCTATGCCGAATCGCCGCTGCAGGATGAAGGGGGCTGGCTTACCGGGCCTGACGGACCGGGTATGGCGCGCCTGCACGGAAGACAGTCCGGCGGAGAACCCTTTGAAGCGGTTCCGGCAAAACTCCTCGTTCCCGGCTACCATCAGAAAAAGAATTTACTTGCCGCCGCCCTTGCCCTGCTCGACCTGGGCCTCGATCCGGAAACAGTCCGGAAAGCCCTGGCCTCCTTCCCCGGCATAGAGCACCGGCTGGAATTTTTTTATGAGGCGGACGGGATCCGCTGGTACAACGATTCCGCCGCCACCATTCCCGAGGCCGCCGCCGCCGCCGTTGGCGCGTTTCAGTCCCCTGTGATCCTCGTCACCGGCGGAACCGACAAAAACCTTGATTACACCCCGCTTGCGGCGGCCTTCCCCAAAGCCAAAACGGTGATCCTTCTGGCAGGAACCGCCAGTGATAAACTCACGGATCTTCTCTCAGGCGCCGGTATTGCGTTCAGGGGACCGTTTGATAACGTTGATACGGCGGCGGCGGCGGCACTGGACACGGCAAAACCGGGGGATTCGGTTGTCCTCTCGCCGGGCTGCGCCAGTTTCGGGATGTT
>JAISJS010000227.1 GCA_031261385.1 Treponema sp. | reverse complement strand
TTGGCGCGAATAGCCGGATTGTTTTTCCCCTTAAGTTCATGAAGGCGGATAAAAAACAAAGCCTCCGCAGCCCAGCCGGCCTCATAGGGTTCGGTATTAAATCCTGTGGTACCTTCTTTAATACGCTCAAGTACCACCATATGAAACATTCTCATAATGCTGCCCTTTTCCCCGTTGATACCAGAACTGAATCTACAAACAGAAATACCCGCCTGTCGGTATCCGCTTCCACCCAAAGAATGGGGTTCAGTAATTGGTTGATCCGCGGATAGGCGTCTACCAGGGTTGGTTTACATCCCCGAAGATCGTACCGTTTATTTATCGAAGCTAATTCCACATATTCCCGTTTTTCCATATCCACCGTTAAGGAAAAATAATGCCAGTTTATTTTATCCACCGATTCATTATAGCAAAGGGTTTGTTTTCCGCCCGGAACATCCTTAAATGAATCGCTGCCCCCGTCTGCGTACCGTTTCCCAAGCCAGGAAGGGTCCACTCCGGGTTTGATGTAGATTTTTTTGCCATTTTCGGAACCATCTTCGCTGTCGGAAGCACTCGGCGCGGTATCTCCCCAGGATGCATCGTCCACATCTACCGCCGAAGCGTACTGCCAGCGCTGCTGCATTTTACCCCCCGCAGCGTTCATATACCGGGCGCCGCAGAAATACCGCTTTTCCTCATCCTGGATGTCAAAAACCAAACCAAAACCCCGGATATGATTTTCCCCGTTCCAGGGCCGGTCCTGTTCAGCCTTTATGGCATACCACATTTCAAATTTGACATACTCTTTTTCAAGAAAGGTCAGCCGCTTAATGGCATGACCGGTACTGCCCGCCACGGGGGGCTCCGTCGGCGGCCCCGCAATGGGGCGGGAACTCAATTTCATGGAATAGGTACCGTTCATCGATCCATGGGTTCCCGCATACCCAAAGGTAGCGGAACTGAGCATAGGAGGCCCCCATTCAGCATATTTTTTATGTTCGGGAAAATAATCCATCCTGTCGGCCCGGATATTGGGTACCAATACCATCCAGCCGTGTAAGCCCTTGTCAAAATCGTCATAGCAAAGGATATTTTCCAACGGTTTATATTTGTTTACGCTGTACATGGAGAACTCCTGTGTTAACCGTAAGGTCTGCACACAAAGTAACCGATTTTGTGGGCAGATACTAAATAGGGAAGCAATGGAATAATACGTTTCTCCGCATCCGCCATCGCCTGCTGTGCGCTTTTTTGCCCCGCAATAACCTGCTGAATTTCACCGCCCAGAATATCCCGGGCTTCGGGGAAATTATCAAACCCGCGGAACAGCGGCCGGCCGTATTTAAAGATGTTAAGCTGCTGGGTCAAATAGGGAGCCCTGCTGGTATACCGGGAATCCTGGAAGGTTGAATCCCTAAAGGGTTCATTCCCGCTGAGACTCATGTTAAGAACCCCTTCCTTGCCGGTCATAAAACGAATAAATTCCCAAACCAGGTCCTTATTTTGTGCGCCCTTGGGAATAACAAAGGCCCATTGGAACGTCACCGTAGGACCTGCCACAGGAAAAGCGCTCTTGGTTTGAGCTGACACGGGAAAATTCATAAAACCTACATCATCGGCGGACAAGCCGTCGGCGCCGGTGAACCGTACCAAATGCCCCGGACCCGCTGTGGTAAAGGCCCCGCGGTTCCGTTTAAAAAGTTCAATGGCGCCCGCGTCTTCCAGTGCGATAAAATTGGGGGGAAGGGCTTTGATGGCCAGCAATTCCCTGAACAGATCAAGGTATTCTATCACCCTTGGATCGCTGAACCGGGGCTCGTATTTTGCGGTAAGAAAATCACCATCCTTGGCCCGGATAAAATCCCCCACCACAAAGGGCAGTTCTTCCCGTATACCCTGCTTGACATAGCCGTACACATCCTCACCGTTTGAGCGGGTAAAACTGCATTTCCTGATATCCTCAATGAGTTCTTCCACGGTGGCCGGAGGATTGGTAATACCCCGTTCCGCCAGGATCTTTTTATTGTAGTAAAGCCCCTGCCCGGACGCCCGCATGGGAACGCCGTAGGACTTACCGCCAACCGCAAGCTCATCCCGGAGGTTTCCAAAGATGTCGTTATAGTCTTCTATCGGACTTTTCGCAAGATAATCATCCAGGGGAACAAAAAATTCCGGCATGGCAGGAGAAATCCAGGGGGTATACACAAAGCTCAGGTTGAATTCCGTCCGGGGAAGGCTGGCCTCCCGGAAAAGTTTATCCCGAATTTCCGAAACCCCGGCAGTTATAAACCGGACGCTTCCCACTTCCGGGTGCAGGGCAATAAATTCCTGGACCAGATTCTTACCGCCCCCATCAACACCCTCCATGGCAGTCTGATGTACCATGTGGCCAAAAACAACCAGTTCGATTTTCCCGGCAGCCGTTTTTTGATCCTTATTTCCCCCCGCAAAAAGGGGGAAGGTTGTAACAAGAACCATAAAAATGAGAACAAGAGCCTTCAATTCCATTCTTTTCATAAAACGCCTCCTGACTGAAAAAATTACTAAAAACGCT
>JAISJS010000187.1 GCA_031261385.1 Treponema sp. | reverse complement strand
ATAATCTGCCCGGTAATTTTCACGGCGTTTGCCGCCGATGACTCAGGCAAATCCGGAGCGCTTACATTTAAATCGCGCAGCTGCAAATCAATCTTTTGTTCCTTGTGCGGATCGATGTTGCACAATGATATATGAATCCGCCCTTCCCCATCGACCGATGCGCTTACGCTGACTGCCGGAAGTTCCTCGCCATTTAGTACATAGATGTCGCTTTCCAGCGTGACCGGCAGTTTGAATGCATCCTGATGTACTTTGTACATATCAAACACATGATAGGTCGGCGTTACAATCATCTGCTCATCCTTTGTAAGGATGAGCGCCTGCAGCACATTAATAGTCTGGGCAATGTTTGCCATGCGTACCCGTTCTGCGTAGTTATTAAAAATATTAAGATTGATAGCCGCCACAAGAGCGTCCCGCAGGGTATTCTGCTGATAAAGAAAACCGGGGTTGGAACCCTTTTCTACATCGTACCAAGCGCCCCATTCATCAACAATCAGACTCACCTCCCTGCGGGGATCGTACTCGTCCATAATGGCGCCGTGTTTATGTACCAGTTCATCCATGCGATACGTTTTTTTAAATGTGGTAAACCATTCCTGTTCATCAAACTCTGTGGCGGATCCTTTTTTGATCCATTCGCCGGGAACGGTGTAATAATGGAGAGTCAGGCCTTTCATAAAACCCTTTCCGTTGTCATACACTTTTTCCATCAGGACCCTGGTCCAGTTGTAGTCATCGGTATTCGGGCCGCAGGCAATCCGGTAAAGGTTTGTGCCGCCGTAATTGCGGGCATATACCCCATAACGGCGGAAGTTATCGGCATAAAATTCCGGCGTCATCATGCCGCCGCAGCCCCAGCTCTCGTTACCAATACCCCAAAAGCGCACGCCCCAGGGATCTTCCTTGCCGTTTCGTTTACGCGCCTCCGTCATGGGGCTTATGGCATTACTGTTGATATATTCCACCCACTGTGAAAGTTCCTGCACAGTGCCGCTTCCCACATTCCCGCAGATATACGGCTCACATTCAAGCTGACTGCAAAGATCAAGAAACTCGTGTGTACCAAAACTGTTGTCCTCGGTGACGCCTCCCCAGTTGGTGTTGATCATTTTTGGCCGATCGGAGCGCGGGCCGATGCCGTCTTTCCAATGGTACTCATCGGCAAAGCAGCCGCCGGGCCAACGGAGGTTGGGAATTTTGATATGTTTAAGGGCAGCAACAATATCTTTCCTGATGCCCCGAATATTGGGAATAGGAGAATCCTCCCCCACCCAATATCCGCCGTAGATACAATGCCCCAGATGCTCTGAAAAGTGACCGTAAATGTGGCGGTCTATTTTAATCTTGTCCTGAAGCGGACCCACGGTAATTTTATTCATATAATAACTCCCTTGTGTAAATTATTTTAACACTTTATCATAAAATAGTGAACGGTAAAGCACTACTGGAACGTTTAAACACTTCCCGGGCTGCGGAAATATTTACGTCTCTCTACGGCGCAAATGAAACCGGGGCGGCAAAACATCGCTACGCTTCGCTTATCGAAGGACTGCTGCTGGACAGCCCGCAGGGTTTCCCTTCTTTGGAATTTCCTGAAACAACAGGAGACTTGCGGATTTTTACTGCTGCAGGCCGCACCGAATTGGGCGGGAATCATACCGATCATAACCGGGGCAAGGTATTGGCCGCATCCATACAACTGGACTCGGTTGCCATCGTGGCGCCCCGCAAAGACAGGCGGATCTTTTTTCGCTCGGTTGGCTACCCCGATGTGTCGGTAGATTTGGCTGATGTGTCAGTCGCTGCCGGTTCCTCCGGCGCCCTGGATATTGCCCCCCGACCTCAAGAAAAGGGAACCACCGAAGCGCTGGTCCGGGGTATTGCAGCAGAATTTGCAGAGCGGGGCGCATCTGTCGGAGGCTTTACCGCCAATGCCGCATCGACGGTACTTTCCGGTTCCGGGCTTTCATCTTCTGCGGCGGTGGAAGTTCTTCTTGGAAAAATTTTTGATACCCTCTATTGGAATGGAAAATGTACCGCGCTGGAAATAGCGCAAATAGGCCAGAAGGCGGAGAATATTTATTTTGGAAAGCCATCGGGCTTGATGGACCAGACTGCCTGCGCCTCGGGAGGCGCCGTAGCAATCGATTTTGCCGATCAGGCGGCTCCCATCGTAACAAATATTCCGTTTGATCCGCTTGCTGCAGGTTTCATTCTTTGTGTGGTAAATACCCGCGGGAGCCATGCGGACCTGACCCCCGATTATGCGGCGATTCCTCTGGAAATGAAGACAATAGCCCGTTTTTTCGGCAAACCGGTTCTCAGGGAAATTGATCGTTCCATGGTGTTGTCCCATGCGGGCGAACTAAGAAAAGCCTTCGGTGACCGGGCCTTTTTGCGGGCCCTTCACTTTTTCAATGAAAACGATCGGGTCGACGCCATGCTTGAAGCATTAAAGAGAATCAACGCTCCCACCGGAAATGAAGCATCTGCTGCGAATGAGAAGCGAAAAGCAATGGCGGAGTACCTCCATCTGGTGAATGTTTCCGGCGATTCCTCATGGGAATTATTACAGAATATTTATTCACCCCAAAAACCGGCGGAACAGAGTATCGCGGCAGCGCTGGCGCTGACCAAAGAATTTTTTCATGCCAATGGCGGCGCAGCGGCGTCCGGCGCATGCAGGGTACACGGCGGAGGATTCGCGGGAACCATTCAGGCGTATATTCCAGCAGATTTATTTGAAGCATACAGGGCCGAAATGGAAACCCAATTCGGCTCAGGGGCTGTTACCGTATTACAGATACGTTCGACCGGAGCGGCGGAGCTGCAATTTAATTAAAGGCAATCATCTTAATCATCAAAAGAAATACAGGAGGAATTACAGATGCGTATATTGGTTATCGGCGGGGCAGGTTACATCGGCAGTCATGCAGCGCGGGAATTTCTGGATCAGGGGCATGAGGTTACCGTGTATGACAATTTTTCAAGCGGCCTTAAGGAAAATATTTTCCCGGAGGAAAAGCTGATCGAAGGCGATATCATGGATTACCCCTTTCTGCTTGAGTCGATGAAACAAGGTTTTGATGCGATCATTCTGCTTGCGGCATTTAAGGCGGTCGGCGAATCAATGATACAGCCGGAAAAGTATGCGGTGAACAATATCAGCGGCACCATCAACATCCTGAATGCGGCGGTAAATTCCGGGGTAAAATATATTATTTTTTCTTCGAGCGCCGCTGTTTATGGCGAGCCCCAATATCTTCCGATAGATGAAAAACACCCGCTGAATCCTGAAAATTTTTATGGGTTTACCAAGGTTGAAATTGAACGGCTGTTAGGCTGGTATGACCGGCTGAAAAATCTCCGCTTTGCCAGCCTCCGGTATTTCAATGCCTGCGGGTACGATGTCAAAGGCAGGGTTACCGGCCGGGAAAAAAATCCCGCCAACCTGATTCCGGTTATCATGGAGGCGGCCTGCGGTATGCGGCAGGAAGTGTGTATATTCGGAAACGATTACGACACCCCCGACGGAACCTGCATCCGGGATTATATCCACGTAAACGATCTTGCGGGAGGACACGCCGCCGCCCTTGACTATATTTCCCGCAACGACAAAAGTATCACCGTGAATCTGGGAAGCGAAACCGGTTTATCCGTATTGCAGATTGTCGATTATGCCCGAAAAGTTACCGGAGTAAATATTCCTTCCCGCATTGACGGCCGCAGGGCAGGAGACCCCGCAAGACTGACCGCCTCTGCCCGATATGCCCTGGACACCCTCGGCTGGAAAGCGCAATATTCGGATCCGGAAACCCTGATCCGTACCAGCTGGAATGTGTACCGGAAGCACATATAATGCACTGCCGGCGCGGCGGATATTAAAAATATTGACAGAAATTTGATTATACGATATAAATTTATCAAGGTGAAAACTGAAGCGCAATGAACTACATCGCACATAAAAAGGTAAATTCACTCATACTTTTGTCGTTATTGAACCTTTTTTTGTCTTCATGCTCGGCGATAAAAGCCGGTTTATATTTATCGTCCATTGATTCAAATGACGGCGGAAAAATACTGGAAAAGGAATCGGACGTAAAATCGTTTCTGGAACGTATCCTTGAATATCCTGAAGAATATACAATGCATGTTTTTTCCAGGAAGGGCATAATTTACAGCATAAAACGAACAAAATTATTGACTCACATGTATTATGTCATAAACAGCAACGACGGTAAATTTCATACCTTAAGTTTCTACGGAACCGATATGACCTTTCGTTCGCAGGGCGCCTGGGCATTGGACGCCGAATCGGACTTTGGCTCTTACACGCACTTTATCGGCAAAGAAAATATATGGGATGTGGAAGAAGTGGAAAAAACAATCGATGTTGAGCATACTGTGTTAAATATTTCAAAAAAAATTGAAAGCGATACAACCTACTATTACCGGGATCATATCAGAAACAGACCAAAAATGGACAACTGTATTACCGCAGTATTGGAAACCCTTATAGAAAAGCTGTCGGATTAAATCCAAAAGGCCCCTGACGTGAAAAAGCCTGAATATATGACCTGCCTTTCGGGGAACCGCCTTGTACACAAGAGCTGCAGCCGCATCGCATTCCGCGGCGTCATTGACTCCCTGGAGGCGCACGTTCTGGAGGCACAGGCGTTGGCGGCAGACCTTGGGGAACAATGGTACTGCGACCGGCTCGGAGAGGTTTTAAAGGTGTTACGGGAAATTCTTGCCGCAGAGGTAAAAGAGACACCGCTGCCGCCCATCAATCTTTTTGGCTGTTCCGAAGACAAGATTCACTCACAAAGCCATGATGTTGCCGCCGCCTTTGGCTTTGAACATCCGCTTCCCGATTATACAATGGGCGCCCTGCCGCTGCGCCTCAACACCCTGCGGACAAAAATACGGGAAGCCGAACTGCTTGCCGTCAGGACTTTTTGCGGTGATACGGGCAGTCAGGACGGCGCCGGCGGGAGTATTATTAACAACGAAAACGCCGGCGGCGGCTGGCAGTATGACATCATCCGCGCCCTGAACAGGCTTTCGAGCGCCTTATACTGGCTTTTCTGCAAAACTATAACAACGCCAGGCCGATAATGATACAGCCTTGTGCGGCGATATACGGAAGCATGACGGCAAGGTTCCCGTATTTGGGAAGGCGCCTGAAGCTGAAGTATGCAAGGATTGAATCCGAGACAAGAAAGGCGATACTCCCGCCAAAGACAAGTACGGAGATATAATCAAAACGCTGAATAAAAAGCTGAAACGCGGAAAGGACCATCGCCATGATAAAAAGTTCATAGGCGATAACCGGGATACGCATATCCGCTGACGGGCGGATTACAAAAAATACAATGACAGCCAAGGCAAGGGAGACAGCGCCTGAAATGACAAGCGCGGTAATATTTAAATCTTCCGCAAAATGCAGTAATGAAATTGCATAGCAGACATGGCCTGCCAAAAAGCACAGGAGCCCTGCCTGGAAAAACTTTTTATTGTCGATTTTGAGAAGCAGGGCGTCTCCGGCCCAGCCGAAAACCGCCGCAAGGACCACGGTAAAAACCAAATTTTCTGCAGTCACAAGATAAGCCGCCAGGAGCGGCGGCACGATGCAGAGCTTGCTGATTCCCTGCAGGACAGGTTTGTTTAAACAGGCAACTATCAGGTGGAAGATCGAAACGGCAATAAACACAGAAAGAATTATTTTGGTTATCATTCGGGCTCCTGATTTTCTTCGGGCGTGCCGGTATCTTCACCGCTCTTGCTTTCGGTGTTCCGCGCCGACCGAATCGGCCGCAGTTCCGCTTCACTGACCTGACCGGGATCATCCACGCCGATGGGGAGTTCCCTGCCCTCTTCGGGTTCCACTTCTTCCTCTTCCCAGGAGCCGTCCTCGTTGAGGGGGCTGTCAGGATTCTGCGCACTGCCCCGGCTAAAAAGTTCCGCCTGGGGCGGCTCGGCGTTTGCACGGGCAACTTCTTCGTTTTCCAGCCGCACGGAAATGACCTTGGTAATCCCCGATTCTTCCATGGTAACACCAAGGAGGGTGCTTGCGCCGATAACGGTTTTTTTGTTGTGGGTAATGACAATGAATTGGCTTATTGCCCCGAACTCCCGCAGAAGCTGAACAAAGCGGCCCACATTCTGTTCGTCCAGGGCGGCGTCGATCTCGTCCAGCAGACAGAAGGGGCTGGGTTTTACCATATAGGTAGCAAAGAGCAGGGCGACAGCGGTCATTGACCGCTCGCCGCCTGAAAGGAGATTGATGTTTTCAAGCTTTTTCCCCGGAGGCTGGGCAAAAATTTCTATCCCCGATTCAAGTACATGGTTGGGATCCGAAAGGCGAAGCTCCGCCCTGCCGCCGCCGAAAAGCCGGCGGAACATATTGTGAAAATTTTTCTTTATCTTATTGTAGGTCGTAAGGAACAGTTCCGAAGATTCGGATCGTATTTCCGCAGTAAGGTTTTCCAAATCTTTGCGGGCCTTTTCAAGATCCGCCATCTGGCTGGAGAGAAATTCGTAACGCTCTTTTGCCTCGGCAAATTCTTCCGGCGCCATAAGGTTTACCGATCCAAGATCCCGCATTTTGGCACGGGCCTGTGCAAGTTTATCCCTGAGTTCCGCAGGCGCCTCGGTAATCGTGAATATCCGTTCCTCAAATTCCAGAAGGTCACGGGAATGTGCCTCGCGAAAGTTATCCTGAATATTTTTTATTTCGGTTTCCGACTGCACAAGTTCCAGGTGAATTTTTTCGAGACTGCCCTGAAGCTTCGCCAGTTCCTCAGTCCGCTTCCGTATTGTTTCCCGTTTTCCCGCCACATCGCTGTTCCGTTTGGTAATATCCTTTTCGAGCTTTTCAAGGTCTGCGGTCAGGTTCAACCCCTTCTGCTCAATCTCGGCAATCTCCTGTTCGGTATCGCTGATGCGTTCGCCGATTTCCTCAAAGCGTCGGCGATCCAGGAAAAGTTCATCGCGTATGGTTTTAAGAAGCCCTTCCTGCCCGGCGAGTTCCCTGCGGATAAGCCGTGCCTGTTCTTCGGCAGACTGTGCCTGTGCGCCCATTTGGGCCCTGCTTACCCGGAGATCTTCAAGCGTGGCGCGGTATTCATCTATTTTTACGCTTAAATCGGCGTTGTCCCCGCGAAGGGTACGGATGCGTCCGCGGCGTTCTTCAACGCCTTCCTTGGCGGCGCGAATTTTTGCGTCAAGCGCCCGCTTTTTGGTGATGATACCTTCGGGGGCAAGGAACTCGTCAATAAATGTGGGGGTACGCTTGCGGTACGCTTCAAAGAGGGCCGCGGCTTTTTCGGCGTCATCGGCAGCCTCGGCAAGCGCCCCGGCAAGCCGGTCTGCAATGCCCCGCAGTTCATCTCCGGAAGTGGCAACGCCTCCGTTGGCGGTCCGGTCTGCTGCAACTGCCAAATCGCGGATAAGGGTTTCTCTTCCTGCAAGCAGGGTCTTGAGCCTGTTGAGGGTTTCATTTAAGGCGGCTTCGGCATTACGGCGCTCTGCGGCAGAGTACCCTGCCTCTTTAAGGCCCGCATCCAACGCCGCCACGATATCGTCGGTGATAGCTTCAAGGTCGCGGCCCAGTTCGGCCTGCTCTTTTTCAAGGCCGTGTATCTCGTCCTCCGCCCGGACAACTGCGGCGTCGTTATCCCCGATGCGGGCGGCAGTCAGTTGAATATTTTCTTCAAAGGAGCGGATATTTTCTTCGATGTCGGCAACTTTTTTGCGGAGATCCCGGACTACCCCATCCTGTTCATCAGCATCTTCTATTAATTCTTCAATCTTGACGCCGGCCTGTTTTTCCCGGACCTCGTTCTGGCTGATTTTGGATTTGCTTTCTTCCCGCTGTTCAGCCAGCAGGCGGGCTTCTTTTTCGCGGGCATTTTTTTCGAGGGCCAGGCCGTAGATATTTTTCTGATACTCAACAAGCCGCGCTTCCATGGAATTCACCTGATCCATGTTTTCTTCGAGGGACTTGTTTTCGGTTTCCATCCGGGTACGGAGTTCGTCACGCTCTTCGGTACGTTTCCGCAGGGTTTCGTTCCGTTCATCCCGCTCATATTTGAACTGCTTGAGCCGCAAAAGCTGAATATCCAGCTCAAAATTGAAAATATCTTCACGGAGCGTCCGGTATTTGAGGGTTTTTTCGGATTGGGCCTTGAGGGAATCATAGGAACGCTTTACTTCGCCCAAAATCCCGTCAACCTGACGCATATTTTCTTCGGTTTTGGCTAAATTCCGCTCCGCCTCGGCGCCCCGGACCTTGTACCGGGTGATTCCTGCGGCTTCCTCGAATAAATAACGCCGTTCATCGGGCTTGGATGACAGGATCTGGTCGATTTTCCCCTGTTCCATGACCGAATAGGCCGCTTTTCCGACGCCGGTATCCCAAAAAAGCTCCCGAACTTCCTTTAACCGCACCGGCTGGGCATTGATATAGTACTCGCTCTCGCCGGAGCGGTAGAGCCGCCGCTTGATTTCGATTTCCGGCATGTCGATGGGGAGGAGTCCCGCATCATTGGCCAGAGTGAGTGTTACCTCTGCAACATTGAGGGGTTTGCGGTTTTCCGTCCCGTTGAAGATCACATCTTCCATTTTCTCGGCGCGCATTGCCCGGGACGCCTGTTCACCCAGAACCCACTTTATCGCGTCAACGACATTGGACTTGCCGCAGCCGTTGGGCCCCAAAAGGGCCGTGATCCCGTCGGCGAATTCGACCCGGGTTTTGTCGGCAAAGGATTTGAAACCAAATATATCAAGGCTTTTTAAGAACAACGTAAACTCCGTGCAATGTATGACTATAGTAGAACCATCAATCTATCATAAAAAAAGAGGTAAATTCAAGGCTTCTTGAGTATCTTGATGTTTTTCAATGTATAGCGTATCCCCGCGGATTTGCCGTTGCCAAAGGTCAATTCCTCGGCGGTTTCCACGCCCTGCACCGTGACAATCTGCTGCTGAAAGTCCATGAGCTTTTTCTGCCCGGCCTTTTCCACATACCATTCCCGCTCACTGCCGGAGATAACCAGCTCCGACACGGGATCGTTCCCGACAAGTCTGACCTTGCCGGTAACCCGGACATAAATGTCCTTATCGGCGCGCCCAAGCGCCATAACCGCAGCGGCGGAAAAAAGCAAAAATACTACTATTAAAGAGCGCCTCCGCCTGCTATTCACGGGGGCGTCCCGGCAAATCGCGGGGGTCTACCGCATACAATTCCGGCAGGGCCTGACGCCCGGATAGCCTGGGCAGTTTAAAATCGGCGGGCCCGCCGGTGAGGAAGCCCGGTTCTGGTGGACCATTAAACAAAGTATTGCCATTAAAAGTGAGAAGCATATCCCCCGAATACGGAGGCTCGGCAGTGATACCGCCGGCATTTTTATTTTTTGCCTGTGTTATTCCTGCATATAAAATGTTATCGCCGGAATCGGCGGGAGGAGTAAAGGACTGCCCACTAATAGCGCTGTACACCGCCTCGCCGGGGGCCAGATCCAGCGTATTTTCCGGTACTTGAATGGACCACACCTTGTTGGCCCAGACATCGGGCCTGCTTAACGTTGGATCGCTCAGGTAACCGTAGGGGCCTGAGGGATTTCTGATATAATTTGCCGCAAGCCAGGTTCCAAGCAGAGTTTCCCACTTGCCATAGTCCGGGCCGTTTGCCGGAAGGGTTTTCGCCGCCGCCGCCGTCACCGCCCGTTCATCGGGGTAAGGTGAAGTGATCACCTGTTTGTAGATTCCGGGATCTCCGCCGTTCTGGAGCCTGAGCCACTGAAAAAAGAGATAGACGCTGCCATAATCGTCCAAAATGGCATTGGGTATGTCTTTATGGTTACCCCAAACAAAGAAGTTGTTTCCCCGGGCAATGGTCCCTTCTAAATCATTTATGAACCATCCATACCTTCCGAAAGGATGATTCTCCAGATAGAGATATTCCGCCGCAGAGGAAAGCCCTTCATCTATCCAGGTATCCACCGGTTGCTGTCTGTCTATATAAACCGAGGTCGCATAATTGATAAGGTGCTGGAGTTCGTGGGCAATGGTGGCCCGGGATTCCGGTAGATTAAGGTTGTTGGGGTAGGTATCCACATAAATCATATCCGCTTCATTAGAAAAGTGGCTCCCGAGAAAATTATCTCTCCAAAAATATCCTGCGGTATAGGAGTTGCCGCTTAAGGTATACCCGTCCTTAATATCCAGAAGCAGAATCGTCAGCCTGCCGTCGCCGGCGTCTCCTTTGGCAAGCCAGTTTGCAAAATCCAGGATATTGCCGAAATGTTTTATTTCTTCATCAACAATTACGTCATACCCCTCATTACTGCTAAAGGCTTCTATCATTTTTGGGTAAATATTATGGTCATAATCATACGCGATATTTTTCGCAATGGTCAGGGACACCTTGGCAGACTGCTCTGCCCAGACAACGCAATAGTCCCCCTCCACGAGCATTTCCGCCTTAACTTCATAGAACTTGTTGTTGGTAAAATTTTGGGCGTAAAAGGAGTTTTCCCCAAGAGCGGGGAGGCTGACGCGCTCCACACCGGTGGGACAGGCGCTAAAAAACAGCGGAAAAAGGGCGGCTGCCAATAAAGAGCGGCGTTTTTTTATTGATTGCACGGAACAAACCCCAACATACCCCTATAGTATAGCACATTTTTGAAGATTGTCCACGTTTGCATTGACAAAGAATGTCTGCGGGCATATGATCGTTCTATAAACTAACCCCGCCCTGCAAAGGGCGAAAACAAGGGAGGCCAGCGATGGCAAAAGTAGAGCTGAAAGGTATTTCTAAGGTGTATGAAGGTAATGTCCGCGCTGTGGACAACGCCAACATCGTGGTTGAGGACAAGGAATTTGTCGTCTTTGTAGGACCCTCCGGGTGCGGTAAATCCACCACACTCCGTATGGTCGCCGGTTTGGAGGA
>JAISJS010000186.1 GCA_031261385.1 Treponema sp. | reverse complement strand
ATAGTAAAGCTCCTTATTTTATTTCTGTCATAACCCGCACAAAGTCCGGATAGGCAATCTCCGCCCCCGGCAGTTCAGGATGCCACTTCTTTTCCCATTCAAGGCTGAAGTAATGCGATCCTACCTTGAAACCATCAAAGTATCCTGCACATTTACTTTACAAACAACTTCTTGTTCTGCGCATGAGCGGCGCCCATCACCTTCATCTGCAGCAAAACCTGTTCGTGCTTTATGGCAAAATCCGCGCCGTTGAGGAAATTGGCGTGGAGACCGCGGTAATAGGCCAGGCCTTTTTCCGTAAAGTCATACTCGTGGGGATTGCGGCCTCCTATATCGGCGTTCCAGGTTTCTTCGTAGAAGTTGAGCTTTTCCCGGCAATAGAGGGGCTCGCATTTTTCGTTCCGCAGAGGGCGGGTATCAAGCTTGAGGGCCGAAGTTTCTTCAGGTTTGAAGTACTTCCAGGTAAAAGAGGTTTCACTGCCCTTGAGGGACCCCTGAGTTCCCTGAACATGAAAGAGGTCGGTGGGATACGCATTGGATGCGGAAAGTTCCAGATCCACCACCGGAGCGCCGGGGGCGCGCAGGATCAGCTTGGCGTAATCTTCCCCGTTTCCCGCATAGTTAGCCCGGTCCATTACCGCATACACTTCTATATCCCCGGGGAAGCCCATCAGGGTAAGGGCCCAGTCCACATAATGAGGACCGTTGTTCAGCAGAACGCCGGCGGTATTTTCGTGAATGGTCTGCCAATCCCAGCGGCGGGCAAAATTATCGCTTTGTATACCGACGGCTACGATGCGGCCCAAAACTCCGCCGGCGATTATTTCCTGCAGTTTGATAAACCCCGGAGAAAAGCGGTACTGCTGGAAGGTATAATATTTCTTGCCCGTTTTTTTTGCAGCATCAAGAACGGTCTGAAATTCTTCCGCATCCCTGGCGGCGGGTTTTTCGGAAAGCACATTAAAGCCGTGCTCCATCAGGTCTTTGCTTATCCGGGCATGCTCCCCGCTGAAAGAGGCATTCACCACCAGATCGATCCCTGTTTTGCCGAACAGGGCGGTATAATCAGGATAAACCGGTTTATTCATTTCATGCTTGATCATCTCCTGGCGTTCGGCGTCACCGTCCACATACCCGCAGATTTCAAACTGTTCCGGCAGCATTTTTAAAAGCCTGGTGTGTATGTCCCGCCCGCTGCGCCCGTAGCCGATAATGGCAATGTTCAGTTTCTTCATTATATCCCCCTTATTTTATTCCTGTCAAAACACGTACAAAATCCGGATAGGCGATTTCCGCGCCGGGCAGTTCAGGATGCCATTTCTTTTCCCATTCAAGGCTGAAATAACCCTTATAGCCGTCTGCAAGAAGCTGTTTGACGATAGCCGTTATGGGAATCTGGCCTTCCCCTATGCGGCAGAGTTTATAGGTTTTTTCGTCTCCCGGCGTTCCGCGGATATGATCCTTAAAATGGGTATGGACTATCAGATGTTTCAGGGGCCGGTAAAATTCCACAAAATTGTCTTCGTAGGTAAAATCCGTATGGGCCACATCCCACAAAAGGCGGAAGTTTTTGCTCTTTACCTGATCGAAAATACCCCTGACCCGTTCCAGGGTATTAATATCACCGTGGGTTTCCAGCAGTACCTTGACCCCTTTTGCTTCGCCGTATTCCGCCAGTATTCCGGCCCCCTTGGCGATACGGGCGATTACTTCGGCCTCACGCTCCTCTTGGGGAATTTTATCGCCGAAAATCCGGATCGCGGGAATGCCCATGAACTGACTCACATCAATGGCCCGCTTTCCTTCGGCTACCATGCTGTCGAATTTTTCCGCCGGATCAAAACGCACCGAACTGCCGAAACCGACCATCTCCAGATGGTGGGCCTTAAGTGCCGCCAGGGTAGCTTCCCTGTTCTCCGGGAAGAACTGGGTGATCTCCTCGGCCAGCATCCTGTCTTCAAGACCGCGGATCTCGATGCCTGAGTAGCCCATTTTTTCAGCCTCGTCGAGGATCTTTGCAAAAGACCAGTCCGGGCAGCCCAGCGTAGTAAAAGATAATTTCATACTTCAACCCCTTTTAGTGCGGCGGCTGCCGCACAGTTTAATTGAAGCGCAACGAAGTTGCGCATAACTCCTTTTTTAAGCGCTCATGTCATTAATAAAAGCTCTGGCGCTGATAAACCTCCGGTGTTACTTCCTGGGTAAGCTCCTCCCCATTTATAAAATGTTCAACCTCATCGATCACATCTCCAAACATATGATCATGCCAGCCTGAACAATGTCCCCCTATATGCGGGGTACAGATGACTTTATCATATCCGGCAAGAGCGACAGCATCTGCAGAAGCAGGTTCCTTTTCATAAACGTCAAGAGAGATATATACGCGGCCTTCTTTTGCCGCTTCAAGCAGCGCGTTGTTGTCTATAATTGGCCCCCGGGCGGTATTAACCAGGAGCGCGTCATCCTTCATCAGGGAAAATTGTTTTACACCAAACAAGCCGCGGGTTTTATCT
>JAISJS010000164.1 GCA_031261385.1 Treponema sp. | reverse complement strand
GGTTTTCATGGGGTTTTCTCCTTAATGAGATTTTCGGACTTTTGATCTCTTTATGAGAGGTCGCTCCCCCTAACAGAGGGTTGATCAGGCTTTTTTGAAGTCTAATCTTCTAAATAATAACGCATGCCCGGGTATATGTAAAGCAAAAAATTTGACAGTACACCGGCGCCCGGGCTGCCGGGGCATCAATCGTAAAACAGACATATTCCATAAACTTTTTCCGCGCCTCCTGCCTTAAGAACTGCGGCGCAGGCGTCCAGGGTGGAGCCCGTGGTAATGACATCGTCAAAAACGATTGCAGTTTTTGGAGGAGTACGGGTAAGCAGAATACGGCCCTTAAGGTTCTTCCGGCGATCTTCCCGGTTAAGTTTTTTCTGGCTTATTGAAGGGAGGCGTTTAAGGCAGCGGGAAACCCTGATATTTTCAGCAGAAGTCGCTATGTGTTTTTTTGAGCGAAAATTGTTGACGGCTACATAAAATTTTTTACCCTCCTTCGCCTGCCCTCTTGCCAGCAGCTTTGCCAGGTATTCAATCTGATCCCAGCCTGTTTTCCGGATTTTACCCGGCCGCGGAGGAACCGGGACCATGACGAAATCTTCTGTGATGTTCAGGCGCCGGACCGATTCCCGGATCCGTTCGGCGAGGAAGCAGCCGACCGCTAAATTTTTGTTGAATTTATACGCAGCAAGGAGTTTCCGGTACTTTCCGGTGTACGGATACAGGGTGATTACCCGGTCAAAGTGCCGGTCTTCCCCGTTCCGGCAGGAAAGGCAGCGGCCTTTTTCGGAGATCAGGGGCCTGCCGCACAGATCGCAGGATTCCTCTTCCCCTCCGCAGAGAAGCATATCATTCCGGCAGCTGCCGCAGAGTCCGTACCAGGTTTCGTCCATGGAGGTTAATGTGACGCCGCAGAGGGCGCATCCCGCAGGGAAGAAAAATTCCCGCAGATAAAACAAAATTCGCTTTATTTTCATACCCTCTATAGGGAACCGGCATGCAGGGCGCTTTAGTGAAAACGGAAAAAAACTGAATATTTTAACCGTAAAGTGGTTTTACTCAAAAAGGTCCGGAGTATTCAGGTCTTTTTTCCCACCCTTTGCGGTTGACGGGGGCGCCGGGGCGAACAGGGTTTTCCACCGGGCTATCCGTTTAAGGGCGTCCAGCGGGGTTATTTGATCGGGATCGAGCCGGGAAAGTTCTGTGAGAAACCGTTTGAAGCGTTCGTCGGTTGGGGTTTCCACATCTTCCGTAAGTTTCAGGGGAATCGTGATTTTAAGCTTTCCATCGCGTTCCCGGAGCTTTTCCATGATACGCTCTGCCTTTTCAAGAATATCTTCGGAAAGCCCTGCAAGGCGGGCCACATGGAGACCGTAGGATTCTGCCGCCGCTCCTTCTTTCAGTTTGCGGAGAAAAATTATTTCGCCGTTTTTATCCAGCACTTCCATTGAGCGGTTTGCCATGCGGCTGTGATCGATGAGGGAAAGTTCGTGATAGTGAGTTGCAAAGAGGGTCCGGCATTTGATGCGGTTAAGGAGTTCCTCGCTTACTGCCCAGGCAATCGAAAGGCCGTCGTTGGTACCGGTGCCCCGCCCTACCTCGTCCATTATCACAAGGCTTTTTTCCGTGGCAGTGTTGAGGATGTAGGCGGTTTCATTCATCTCCACAAGGAACGTGGATTCTCCGCGGGCAAGGTTATCCGAGGCGCCTACCCGGCAGTAGATCCGGTCGCACAGGCCGATGCGGGCTTCATCCGCGCTGACAAAACTGCCCATCTGGGCCATGATGACGATAAGGGCGGCGGAACGGAGGTAGGTGGACTTCCCCGCCATGTTAGGACCTGTGATCAGGGCAAAGGAAATTTTTTCCCCGTCAAGGATAATGTCATTGGGGATGTACTCTCCGCGGTTAAGATGGGCCTCTACCACGGGATGGCGGCCCCCGTATATTGCAAGGCCTGAATTTTCGTCCACCACCGGGCGCACCCAGCCGCGGATTGTGGCGGCCTTTGCAAGGGACTGGGCAGTATCAAGTTCGGCGATGCGCCGGCTTGATGCGGTAAGTTCCTGCAGACAGCCTTTGGCCTTTTCCCGCAGATCCAGAAAAAGCTCTTTTTCAAGTTCAATGATCCGGTCCGATGCGCCGTTGATATCCGATTCAAGGGCGGCAAGGCGATCTGTTGTATACCGTTCTCCGGTGACAATCCCCTGGCGGCGGATAAAATGTGCGGGCACCTTGGAAAGATGTACTTTGGTAACTTCAAAAAAATAACCGATGAGCCGGTTGTACCGTATCTTTAAACTGGAGATACCGGTAGCTTGCCGTTCTTCCTCAAGATACTTCTCCAGCGTTTCCCTGCCGTTATCCCGGAGTGACTTAAAATCATCGAGTTTTTGATTATACCCGTTCCGGATAAGATTTCCCTCGGTAAGCAGGATTGACGGATCTTCGCAGATTCCCCGTTCCAGGAGCTCCCGCATTTCCATAAGGCGGGCAAAGCCCTCCCCCTCCCCCAGCGAAAATACCGCCTGTCTGGATTCAAAATGCAGGCAAAGAAATTCCCGCAGTTCCCGGAGAGTCCTGCATGAATCCAGGGCGTTTTTGATTGACAGCATATCTTTGCCGTGGGCCTTGTCCATGGCGACCCGGCTGCTGAGCCGTTCAAGGTCCGGAGTTTTCCCCAAAAGTTCCCGCAGTGTAGTAAGCCTGCCCTGATCGCGGTAGAGGGTTTCTACCATGTCAAGGCGCCGGTTTATCGCCGCTACGTTCCGCAGCGGGTGCAGTATACGCCGTTTAAGGAGGCGCCGCCCCATGGCGGTGCGGGTTTCATCAAGGACTTCCAAAAGGGAAAAACGTACATCGGAGTCCCGCAGGTTGCGGATAAGTTCCAGGTTACGCTGGGTTGATTCATCAATCCCCACATATTCGGAATCCTGGTACACGGCAATGGATCTGACATGGGGGAGCAGCGTTTTTGCCGTATCGTCCAGATAGTCAAGGAGCGCCCCCGCAGAGAGAATTTCCGGGCTGTCATCGGAGAGGCCGAATCCTTTAAGGCTTGTTTCCCCAAACTGCTTTTCCAGGCGGCGGCGGCTGCGCTCCATATCAAAAAGCCAATCGGCCCAGCGGTTCAGAACAAGCGCCGGCCGGTCAAGGACGGCCTCGGCAATTCCCGCTTTCTCCTCAAGGAGTGATTCCTGAATCACCATTTCCTTAATCTGGAGCCGCTCCAGTTCCTGCCGCAGGCGTTCCACGACACCGCCCTCATTGGAAAAAGATGTGGCGTGAAAATCCCCGGTAGAAAGATCGATATATGAAAACGAAAGAAAATCCTGCCGGGCGCCACGCGGGGACAGGCAGGCAAGGCTTGCAAGATAATTGGAACTTCCCTTATCAAGGTAATCCTCATCTACCGTGGTCCCCGGGGTGATCACCTCCACCACCTTCCGGTCCACAAGCCCCTTGCCCGGTTCCGAAATCTGTTCGCAGACAGCTATCTTTTTTCCGAATTTTAAAAGACGGGCAATATAGGAGCGGGCGGCGTGATAAGGAATGCCGCACATGGGCAGGGCGCCGCGGTGAGTAAGGGTGAGGTTTAACAGACCGGAAATTTCCAATGCATCATCAGCAAACATTTCATAGAAATCGCCGAGGCGAAAAAACAAAACTTCGCCCTGATGTTCCGCTTTTATCCGCCGGTATTGTTCCAGCATGGGGCTGGGTACTGAAGCATTTGCAACGCCGCCTGAGCCATGACCAAAGGCAGGACTGATATTACACCCCCTAACGCTTGGCTTTATCCAGTAAATTCTGTATAAGTTTGTCGGTAATGTCCACCGTGGGACTGTACCAGAGTATTCCCGTATTTTCCTTGAGGTTCAGGACCATGCTGTAGCCTTCACTTTCGGCGATGTACCGTATTTCGTCATATACCTGTTCAAGAAAGGCCCCCGACTGGGTCAGTTTCTTTTTCTGATCTTCAAGCTCGGAAGTTTTTAATTTGTAATAATCCTTGAGGAATTCTGATTTCCGGTAAATATCATTATCAAGCCTGATCGATTGATCTTCATTTCCCTGCAGCACCGCATCGGCCTGCCGGGATCTGAGATCCTGAATTTCCTGAGTCATCCGGTCTATCTCCCGCTGAACACGGGCGCTCCGCTCCTCAAAATCACGTACCGCACGGGAATCCCGGAAGAACGCAACGTATACCTTGGGAAGGTCCACCACGGCAAAGCGGGTAAGCTGCTGCGCTTCCGCAGAGAGGGCAAGGGCAGAAAGAAGAACCGTCAGAAATAAAAACCGCTTATACATACATTACCTCGGGTCTAATAACTGGATAAGGCAAATGAAATTACAAAATCAACGCCGGAATTGGGATTATCATCCGACCAGATCGCCCCCTTTTCCCATTTGAAGTTTCCGTTTTCCGTCCTGAAACGTTTTGCCAGGCTGAACCGGAAGGGGAATTGGGGAATGGTAAAGCGGATGCCGCCGCCGAAGCTGAACCGCATATCATCCATGGAGAACCCCTGGAAGTACTTTCCCTGATCCTCCGGCCCCTCTACCCCTGCCGCATCAAAAAAGAAATCCCATGCAATAACATTGGCAACAAGGGGCAGCCGAATCTCGGCCCAGTTTTCCCAGAGGGTTAAGCCGTAACGGTGGTACTGATTACTCCAGCCCCGCCCGATAAACATGCCGTCAACGGAAAGCATGTTGGCTTCCTCTATTGACGGTATGAGTTTATCACGATCATGGGGCTGTTTGACTATGAGTGAAAGTCCCGAATGGAGGCCTAAGACGGCTTTGAAGCTCCAGTTTTCCGTAACGGGCAGATTGAACAGGGTAAGGAAATATTCAGCCTTGGTATCGCTGCGTATGTAATGTTCCCGTTCATTGTTGAAGATGCCGTAGACCCCAAGCCGCTGGACCCCGTAGTACCCGTTTGACGGATCATAATAAATATCCCGCTGATCGAGGGCA
>JAISJS010000130.1 GCA_031261385.1 Treponema sp. | reverse complement strand
GGGACGGGGTAAATAACTTACTGCAGAAATAACGTCAGCGGTCCTCCAGTCTGCTTTTCAGCACCCCGTCATTCAGCACGATAACCACCTTGCCCTCCCGGAGGAGGCGGCGGTTTGCCTCGGAGGAGATAATCAGCAGGGCGTCTTCCCTGTCGATGATAAGGTCGGTGGGGCGGATGCCGAAACAGCCGCGGGCCAGAATGCGCAGGGGATTGGTCCCCGCAAAGGCGGCAATCTCCGCACTGAGCCCCGAGGGGCCGGGACGCAGAACGCTTTCCGCGGGGGTGTAGCGGACCATGACGGCCTGTCCGGAATTTCCCTGTTCTAACATGGTCCGCTCATAGATAAGGTTCATATCGGTGTCCCATATTTTGGGAAACAGGCAGGGGAGGGGAAGGGCTGCGCTTTTCATCCCGTGGACGGGAAGCTCCTCTGCGGCAAAGATAATAATTCCCGAATATGCGGGGGCCGGAACCGGGGTAAGGGTCCGCCTGATTTCGGTCGGGCGACTGTGGCGGATAAGGTCGGCGCTGATTCCCGCAAGGCTCACGGAATAGGACGCCTGGAGGGAGAGCAAATCCGGGGAGAGGCTCGGGGGCGTTGCCTTTGCGTCAAGTGCAATGTTTTCCGCCCTGAGAAAGGAAAACTCGCCCCGCTGGATAAGATCGGCAATGGTGGAAGACGAATCTACCGGAAGGGAAAGTATGCCGGGCCGTATCAGCCGTAAGTATTCGGCGCTTATCATCGATTCCGCCTGGGTTCTGCCCGTGGGCAGTTTGATGTTGGCCGAGGCTAAATCCAGGGTAACCGCCGCGCCCATCTCCATTTTGTCCCATTCGACAGCGCCTGAGATACTGATCTTTGCCTGCCCGAACGCCGCTGCCGTAAAAATGAAATAACCGCAGAGGGCAAAAGAAAAAAATCCCGCTTTCCGCTTCTCACTATTCACTGTTCACTCCTCCCTGTCTTATCGGCGTTTTTAGGGTTCTTCCTTCACGGAGGGTATCGTTTAATCCCATACCGTTGGCTTCGGCCAAAACCTCCGGGTCTACATTATAGAGCAGTGCGAGCGCCCAAAGGGTTTCGCCTTTTTGTACCAGATGGGTTCCCTCAAAAGCAGATTTTTCTCCCGGCGCTTTTTGATAGGGGGCTACCTCTTTAAGGGCAGGAATCAGGATTTGCTCCCCGATTTTGAGAAATTGGGGGCGTATGCCGGGATTGGCGTTGCGAATAAGCTCGGCGGAAACGCCGTAATGGAAACTCAGGGCGGAGAGGGTATCCCCGGACCGTATCGTATACACATAATTTTTAATCAGTTTGCGGTCTTTTTGTTCCAGGGCCGCCTGAATCCGCGGCGCAGCTTCGGCGCTCACTTTAAGATGATAGTTCCCGTCAGGCGGGGTAACGTTGTAACGGAGTTCCCGGTTGGAGATGCGCAGGGCTTCGGCTTCAACGCCTGCCTCCGCCGCCAGAAGATCCAGATCGACAGAAACGCCGACCGGCACCCTTGTCCATTGGGGGTCCTCCGGCCAGAGATCTACGCCAAAACGGCGGGGATTGGACAGGATATACGAGACCGCAAGGAGCTTGGGCACATAGTGAATCGTTTCGGTCCGGAGCTCCTTGCGATTGCAGAGTTCCCAATAATCTTTTATGCCGGTATTTTTGATAACACGGTTTACCCCGCCCAGGCCGTAATTGTAGGCCGCCAGCGCCAGGGGCCAATCGCCAAAATACGTATAATTTTCTTCAAGCTTACGTAAAGCCCCGCCGGTGGATTTCCAGAAATCCATCCGTTCATCCACCCAGGTTGTCACCTTCATGTCAAAAGGGCCCATGCTGTTTTTCATAAACTGCCAGAGCCCCGCGGCGCCTGATTTGCTCACCGCCGTCGAAAGAAACCCCGACTCAATCACCGGCAGGTAAATTAGTTCCTCCGGCAGATTCCGCCTGCGAACCTCCTCCCGGATAAAGGGGATATACGGGCTCCCCCTGCGTATCACCGCATTAAGCCAGGCAATCCCCCCCGGGCTTGAATACTGCTGTATATAATGCAGGGTTAATTCCTTATCAATACCGGGGATAGAAAGGGCAGTGAGGGCCGCCGCATTACGTGAACCGGCGCTTTGTTTCTGTTCATTCTGATTCACTGTCCGCAATGGGCGCTTAATTTCCGTCTGCGTATAAACCGGCGCACAAATAAAAAACATACAACCGCAAAGAATACAGAAGAATAGAAACCGCAAAGTCGAACAAGTCGAATAAGGAGGAACAAGAGATTTTTCCTTTCTTCCCTTCTGCGACTTCTTCGACTTCGCGGTTAAAATTCCTGAATCCTCATTCCTCATTCTTAAAATTTCTCTCCATAATAAACCCCTGCCCATTCCCAGCGGCCGTGGATCTCCGGATCAGAAGGAAAATATATCTTCCTGAAATAGAGATACCAGGTGGAGATGTACTGGGACCAGCCCCAGGTGCGCAGATACGCCTCGTTTGCGTTGGAACCCGCGTCGAGCTTATCGGCATAGCGGATCCGGTTGCCCCGCATAAAGTCGGAAAGGTTGAATTCCGCCATGCCGGCGTCATCGGTTTCTTCCTGCCCCCAGGAGCGGGCAAAAAAGTTGACCTTGGCCCGGTAACGCTCCAAAAGCCCGCTGCTTCCGCCGTCCAGCGCCGCCCGAATACCGCCGAGCAGGGAATTGAGGTTTTCGGATGTCCAGTTTTTGGGAGAATTATTAAAATCCACCATTTGTTTGGCATAATTGTCCGCATTGGGAAAGCCGGGGATCACCGTCCCCACATACGGAAGGTACTGGGTATAGGCCTGGATGGCGCCGTTCCATTCTCCAATCCGTTCATAGGCCTGGGCCAGCATAAAATAGTCCACACCCAGGTCGGTATCTTCGGGGAACCGGGAGATCAATTCATGGTAGTACCACACCCGCTGTTCGGGATTATCCGCCATGTTGATAAGCTGATTAAGGCATACCAGGTGGATCGATTCCCCGGAAATGGTCAGGTCGGGGTAATTCTTGACGATACGGTCAAAAAAACGGGCCGCCACCGGCCGGGCGTCCTGCTGCATATACGCATAGGCGATCATCAAAAGGTAATAACTGTTGTACAGATCATCGGGAAACAGGTTTATCCGGCTGCCCAAAAAATTGATCAGCTTGCTGTATTCCTTTAGCCGGATATACCCATTGGCGATTTCCCTGACCACGGTGAACTGACCTTCACCACCTGAGTTTTCCGCGGCAAGGAGGGCAAACAGGTCCCGAAAGATCTCCTTATCCTCTTTCCGCCCGGTAAGATAGTAGGGATCGATATGTCTGTTTTTTTCGGGGGATACCCCGCAGCCTGAAAACAGTAAACTCCCCATTAGCAGCGGTAAAATGACATAAAAAAAACGTTTTCTTCCCATCCCCATCATCAAATAATTCTACCATTATGTCATTACCGCTGGCAAGTCTTTGTAATAATGTTCATTTTATCCAACGGATGTCGTGCCGTTTAACCTTGGCAGGCTATAATCAATCTGATATACTATAAATATGCGCCATATCTTCACCCGCCGGACTGCCGCCAGGCTCATTTTTATTATTGGCCTCCTTTCCATGTTTTTGGGCAGTGCGTTTCTATTGGCCTCGCTGACGGAAAAATCCAGCGCCCCGGTTTTGCTTTCTTTCCTTTTTGTCCTTGCGGGGGTGGGCGGCGCGGTGCTGGCGATAAAACTCAACAAGCGTTCCCTGTACCTTTTTTTTGCCGCCCTGTTTTTGCAGATAGGGCTTTTTCTGCTCCTGAAAGCCCTGGACATTATTCAGCTGCCCCTTTCCAGGGTATGGCCGGTTATTTCGGTTTTTGCCGGGATTGCCCTGTTCCCCTCAGGCTGGCACCGGTACGGCGCTATCCGCAGCCGCTATCTGGTCCCCTCTATCGCCTTTGTGGTACTCGGGTCGGTAATGTTGATTTTTTCCTTCAAGCTGGTTTCGTTTTCCTTTGCCCAGTTTATTAAGGATTGGTGGGCCGTGCTGGTGGTTCTGGCGGGACTTACCCTGGTACTCATTTCTCTGGGTACCAAAAATAATACCGGGGATGTCAAGCAGTGATAAAACAGCGCCGTTTACTTTTTTTTTTACTGCTGATTTTTTCCCTTGTTTTGGCATCGTGTAAGTCAAAACCTCCGCCGGTGGAAACGCCGCTGGATATTCCGCTGCAAACCCAGGAACCGCCCGCCGATACGCAGATTCCTCCCCGCCCGTCGGCAGGGGGCATTGCCGATGAGATTCGGGGTTTGACCGAGACCGGGGAATTATCCTCCCTGCTTCGGGCGCTGGATCTTATCCGCAGCAGGGACCTTGGGGCCACCGAATTCGGACGGGTGATGAACGCCGTCAACGTGGCCTTTATCAAGCGGATATATCCTGACAGTACCGCCCCCCTGCCTGTGCCGGATCTCCCCCAAACCCATGTGTACGCCAAAATACTCAAGGATGCAGACCAGGGCGTGTATACGCCGCCTCCGGCCGCTTCCTCCGACTACCTTGAATATGTGCTTCCCTTCCTGGCCCTCTATACGGAAACCCGAAGTGAGCGGCTCCTTTCCGCCCTGCCCGATCTCCAAAAAGCGGAACTCCTGAACGGTAAATCGGTGCTGGCCCCGTATTTCAGTGCGCTGGCGTATGAAAAGAGCGGCCGTCTTGCCGAGGCAAACGCCGCCTATACACGGGCGTACGGAATTTCCCGTGAATGTTACCCCGCCAGCCTGGGTCTTGCCCGGGTGATGAACCTTTCAGGGCAGCGGCAGGAAAGCCTGCAGCTGCTCTCGGATCTGGTGATCCGCTACCCCGATAACATCAGTATTAAACGCCAGCTTGCCATAGCCCATTATCAGAACGGGGACTGGTCGCGGGCGGAACCGGCAATCGCCGAGATACTCCAGCGGGACAGCCGGGATGGGGAATTTATCCTGATGCGGGCCCGCATTCTCGTAGAACAGGGCCAGTATATGCAGGCCCAGGCCCCCCTGGACCTCTATGCCTCGATCAATTCCAACAACCGGCTGTACCTGTTTCTCCGCGCCCGTGTTCAGGCCGAAGGCTACCGGAACCGCGATGCGGCGCTGAATTATCTCCGCTCCATTCTCCGCACCACCCCCAACGACGACGAGGTATCGGTCTACGCCGCCCGGCTCCTCATGGACTCTGCCCGGCAGGATGACCAGAACGAGGGCCGGGAACTGTTCCGCCGTCTGCTTGGCGTCCCAAATCCTTCCCTGGCGGTGCTGGGCCTGGGACTTCAGGACGCGGTCCGCCGGGAAAACTGGCGTGAAGCCGAAGGGTATCTTTCCCGGCTCCTCGAAGACCGGCGGTCCTCCCAGGACCTGCTCAACGCATATACCGTGGAGCGGGGCCTTGGAAACAATGCCCGCGCCCTTTCCTATGCACGGGAACTCTACGAACGGGACAGTTCCAACGATGAAGGAATTACCGTCTATATTTCCGCCCTGATCGATACAGGCCGGCAGGATGAGGCGGGGCAGATGATAGAAAGCCGCCTGGGCGCCGCGCCGGGCGGGGCGCTCAAAAGCCGCTACTATTACCTCCGCAGCAGGGTACGCGCCAACGAAGAATCGGTGATGAACGATCTCCGCTCAAGCCTTTTTGAAGACCCCCGGAACCTCAATGCCCTTATCGCCATGTTTGAAATTTACCACCGCCGCAAGGACGAACGCCGCGCAGTGTACTACCTCAAACAGGCCCTTGCCCTGGCCCCCGACAATCCCCAGCTCCGCCGCTACGAAACCGAATATCAAGGCCTCTTGGGCGGCGTGAACTAGTGTAGTGTAATAAACAGAAGACAGAACCGCAGAGAACGCGGAGTGGAAAAGACAAGAGAATTTGAAGTTTATTTGGTATTCTCTGCGTCCTCTGCGCCTACTCCGTGTTCTCTGCGGTTTCTCTTCATTTTTCTTATTATGTCATTTGACTATTACAGAATACTAGAAGCAAGTATTTTACTTGAAAAAAAAGTTACGCCGTGTTATATTTTATTTCAGGAGCATTTATGAAAAAATACGTATGTGATGTGTGCGGATATATCTATGATCCCGAAAAGGGCGATCCTGACGGAGGAGTCCCGGCGGGTACTGCATTTGAGGATGTTAAAGCCGACTGGGTTTGCCCCATGTGCGGCGTCGGCAAAGATTCCTTCTCGCCCACGGTATAAACATGCTTCCCCGGCAGGATTTTATCTTTACCATTGGCTATGACGGCCCCGCTGCGGTGGTGGACAACCAGGCCAAAAAACGTTATGGCTCCCTATCCACCCGCCAATTAGCGGAAAAAGGCCTGTTTCGCGCCGCCTATTCCTCGGCAATCTTTTCAAAAGACCCCGCCGAACTCGAAACGGTGGTAGCGATCTACAATAAAGTCACCGGCGCAGAGGCATCTTCCTCCGGCCCCCTCACCGTCTCATCCCCCCTGAACCGTCTTTTCGGCGTTTTCCCGGTGGATGTGAAATGATCGATCAACCTTTAGGACAGTAATACTCAGTTTGAATCTAAACAGATCTTAAATAAATACGCCAGGGTGACAGGTAAATCCCCTCACGGGCTAACCTGTAGAGTCCGCCTCCGCAACCCCGCTTTTTTAATTATACATAGCATTTTTTTGCTTTACGGGTTTACTACGGCGGGGAATTCCAGAAGAACTCGCTTGCGCGAGGGAGGCCCATGAGGTGATTCCCCTGCTCACCCCGGCGCCTCATTCAGTAATGTTTAAGCTTAAAAAGGGTATTGTTGCCCTTAATGATAGAAAATGAGGTTAATTTTTATATAAAAACTACTGAACAGGCGCCGTCGGGACGGCATTTCCCTTGGCAGGCGTCTCTGGAATTCCCCGCCGGAGGAGACTTGCGCTGGAGAAAAACGGACAAATGGATAAATGGCAAGGCTCCATAGGCGGACTCTACAGGTTAGCCTGCTAAGGGTGATGTCGTACCGACGGCGGGTTGTTAAGGTAGTTGTATTTTACAAGATCCGGTTCCCTTGACCTTTATCCTCAAATTATGCTAGTCTCATAAAACTATTATTACTCTTTTAAGGAAGTCAACGTATGAAATCATTTGCAATGTCCCTGCTTTTGGGAGGGCAACAGGCGGCAGCCGGCGCTGATGGCGCTGCTCCTGCCGGTAACCCCATCCTTCAGTTTCTGCCCTTTGTGGCAATTATCGCCATTTTTTACTTTCTGATTATCCGCCCGCAGAATAAAAAGCAGAAGGAAACCAAGAGGATGCTGGAAGCCCTTAAAAAGGGTGATAAAATCGTCACTATCGGGGGTATCCACGGGACTATTCAGAGTGTCAAGGAGACTACGGTCATCGTTAAGGTGGATGACGGCATTAAACTTGAATTCAGCCGCAGCGCCATTTCCAATGTTGAAGCCGCCGCCGCTATAAAAGAAGAAAAAGAAGAAAAACACGAGAAAATTGAGGAAAAGAAAGAGGAAGACAGCGCTGAAACCTCCTCCGATGGGGCGAAAGAATAAGATTTTTCCCATTTCTATAATTATTGGAGCAATGACATGAGTAAACGGTACAGGTTCATCATCGTTTTGGTGACGATGGTGGTATGTTTCATTTTTCTGCTTCCGACTATACGGTGGTATTTTTTGGTGCCCAAGGACAAGCAGGCCCAGGCGCTGGAATCCCGGGAGCAGATTAAGTACAACACATCAAGGACCGCCCAGGCGGATCTTCAGCGGCTTATCGACATCGCCCAGGAAAATGGAGAGGTTCCTCCGGAGCTTGCATTCCTGACTGCCCGGGCCAGGAAACTTTACAAGACCGCAAAGCAGGCTGCTCCTGCCAAGTGGGACGCTAAAACGGTACTTTCCGCCTTTTCAAGCAGACGGGAAGCCCTTGACGCCATAGAAACAAAGTACCGGAATGATGTTTTTGCCCTCAAGGATCTTCAGAAAAACGCTGTCCAGTTGGGGCTGGATCTTTCCGGAGGGCTTTCCATCGTACTCCAGGCCGATATGGACGCCTATGCCGAAAAGCTTGGTCATACGCCAAGCAAAGAAGAACGGGATCAGGCGATTACCCAGGCCCTTGATGTACTCAATGGCAGAATAGATAAATTCGGTCTTACCGAGCCGGTTATACGCCGCCAGGGGGAAGACCAGATCTATGTGGAAATTCCCGGCACGGCGGACCCGGAACGGATCAACTCGATCATTATGGGCGCGGGGAGCCTTGCCTTCCATATTGTTGACCAGGAAGCAACCGCCTCTTTTGACGCGTACTACAACGCCCATCCGGCCACTACTTTTGATGATGACGGCAATCTTCTGGATCCTACGATACTGCCGCCTGATGTGATGATTCTGGGGGTTTATACCAAAGACCGCTATGGCATTGATGAATGGGAAACCAACGAGCTTGGCAACCGGCGTTATGCGGCTATCAAGAAAGAGGTCGGCCTTGACGGAACGCATATCAAAGATGCGCAGGTAGCGCGGAATAACCTTGACGGCAAACCGGAAGTTACCTTTGTGCTGGATTCCGAAGGAGGGGACCTCTTCTACGTGCTGACCTCTGCCAACATCGGAAAGCCTATGGCCATCGTTCTTGATGATCGGGTAAAATCCATGGCAACAATCCGTGACGGAATCCATGACCGGGTGCAGCTTTCCGGTTTTGGTCAGGATGAAGCCAACAACATCGCCCTGACCCTCAGGACCGCCGCGCTGCCGGTGGAACTGGAAGTGGCTAACCAGCAGAGCATTGGCGCCTCGATGGGGGAGGACACGATACGCCAGGGCCTTTTCGCCCTGACAGGCGGTATCATTGTCGTTTTGATTTTCATGCTGGTGTTTTACAAGATCTCCGGAATCAATGCGGTTGTCGCACAGCTGCTTAACTTTTATATTATGTTCAGTATTCTTTCGGCCTTCAACTTTACGATTACCCTGCCGAGTATTGCCGGTTTCATTCTCACCATCGGCATGGCGGTAGACGCCAACGTCATCATCTTTGAAAGGATGAAAGAAGAACTTCGTCTTGGGAAAGGCCGCAAGGCGGTAATAGACGCCGGTTTTGACAAGGCGTTTTGGGCCATCATGGACTCCAACATCACTACCTTTATTGCGGCTTTGTTCCTCTCCCAGCTTGGTTCCGGCCCGATCCAGGGATTTGCAGTAAGTCTTGCCATCGGCGTGTTCTCCTCGGTGTTTACCGCACTCTTTGTTTCCCGGCTTATCTTTGATATCGGTACCGATGTATTCCACAGTAAAAAGGTTTCTGTTACCTGGCGTCGTATGCCGCTTCAGATCCCGGCGGCAGGGGGGACAAAATAATGCGGATAATTCGTTTTTCAAAATTATTTGTTCCGACGGCGATTATTTCAGTCATTCTTGTGATTGCCGGTATTGCAGGATATGTGATTAAGGGCGTTAACCTCGGCGTTGACTTTCAGGCCGGTCTTATCCAGGAGGTGCAGTTTGCCCCTTCTGCGTTCGGTGTGACGTATTCAGGCCCCGGCGCTGCGGCAATTTCCTTTAGCAGTACCAGGCTGGACATTGTTATTACCGGCGTGGGGGTTGAGGGAAGGACTGCGACGTTCCCCTTCTCCGAGTACCGGACTGCCGCGTCCCTTGTCCAGGCGCTTCCTGCCCAGGTTGAGGGAATCGGCACAACGGCGGCGGCCCAAAGTGATATTAATTCCCAGTGGCTGATTCAAAGCGCCCAGGGAAATCCCCAGCTGGGGAGTGAGCCCTTTATCGTTCATTACCTTGACCCGGCAAGTGCGTCCATCCCCATTGAGGATGTCCGGGTCGCCCTTACCAGCCTGGGCAGAACCGTTTCGGTTCAGCAGCTTGGAGAAGATGCGGATCGCCACTTTATGATCCGCCTTGAAGACAGCGAGATTGAGGGCGATGAGGTACCTGCCAAAAAAATCATCGATACCCTGGAATCCGTTTTTGGTTCCGGCGGCGTTGTGGTGATTCGTTCCGATTATGTGGGCTCGCGTTTTTCCGAGAATCTTTCCCGGCAGGCGGCTGTTCTTTTGGTCCTTACCCTGGGGCTGATTCTGATCTACGCTTCGATCCGGTTTAAACCCCAATTTGCCATCGGCGCGGTTCTGGCAATTTTGCACGATGCGCTTATCATTGTGGCTTTTGTAGTCTGGACGCGTATGGAATTCAATACCACCACGATTGCGGCGATCCTTACCATCCTGGGTTATTCTATTAATGATACCATCGTTATCTTTGACCGTATCCGGGAAACCCGCA
>JAISJS010000128.1 GCA_031261385.1 Treponema sp. | reverse complement strand
AATACAAACCGCAAAGTCGAAGAAGTCGAAAAAGGAAGAAAATTTTCTTATCCCTTCTTTAACTTATTCGACTTTGCGGTTAAATTTCTTCCGATTTTTTCCTCATTTGGAATTACTGTGGCAGACTACTCCCCCTGAAAGAGTTTTTGGGCTTCTTCCTTTACCTGATCCACGGCGGCCTGGTAATTGCCTTTGAGGGCGTTCATGTTTTGGTTGTAAAAGGCGATGAATTCGGGGTCCTGGAAGGGATCGATGCGGACTTCACGGCCCATGCGGCGGGAAAGTTCCTCCTCTTTTTGACGGAGTTTTGGCCCGTATTGGCGTTTGATAGCCTCTTCATACTGGGCAGACTGGTCCAGGTACTGGGAAAGGGCTTGGGTAAACTGCTTGTACAGGATGTTGAATTTACCGCTATTGATAACGGTCTGGAGCCCCTTGCCTGCCGCCTCGATGCGCTTGGTGTCATCCTTGCCGGAGGGGAGGGTGATCTGGGAGTGGAAAACATCGAAAAGGCCCTGTTTTAATGCGGCAAGCTGGTCTTTTGGGGTCTTTTTCAGTTCTTCTTCAAGGTTTTTTGAAGGGTCCTCAAGAAATTCGTTGGCCAGCTTTTTGCCGCGGTTTTTTGCTTCAAATTGATCGATGCTGGTTTTATCGCTCTTGACCGATTCGGTTCGTTCCAGGGCTATTTCTAACGCACTCTTGATTCTTCCCATTGTAATCCATCCTTCTTTTCATATAAAATACGAAAATCTGCTATTTTTTGCAAGAAGTTTTTAAAGGAGGAGGAGAGAATGTCTGCTGATAAAATTCAGACTTTGATCGGGATGGGCGGGTACCTTTTGGTGATGATAGCCATCGGCCTGTGGTATGCGCGGCGGAGCAACAGCAACCCTGAGGAGTATTTCCTCGGAAAACGGGGGCTGGGGCCTTGGGTCGCGGCGATGAGCGCCGAGGCTTCGGATATGTCGGGCTGGCTTCTTATGGGTCTGCCGGGGGTAGCCTATTTTACCGGCGCAGGTGAAGCCTTTTGGACCGCCGTGGGTCTCTTTATCGGGACCTGGATAAACTGGGCTATTGTTGCCAAACGGCTGCGTTCTTATTCGCAGATCGCAGGCAATTCAATTACGCTGCCTGATTTTTTCAGCAACCGCTTTCATGATAAAAAGCGGATTTTGATGACGGTAGCGGCAATCATGATTCTGGTATTTTTCACGATTTATGCTGCAGCCCAGTTTGTTACCTTCGGAAAGCTCTTTACCTTTGTCTTTGGGGCTGATAATTACTATGCAGCTATGGTTATTCTCGGCGCCGTTCTGGTACTGGTTTACACGCTTATCGGCGGGTTCCTTGCCGAATCCATGACTGACCTTATCCAGGGAATTATGATGTTCATTTCCCTGCTTTTGGTCCTTGTGGTTGGTTTTGCGGCGGCCGGAGGTTTTAGCGGAATCAATGAGAGCCTGCATAATTTCCCGCGGTTTACCGATATTTTCGGCATAGCAACACCGGTAGTGGGCGCTGATGGGGTACAGACACTGGTTGACGGCAAGCCCCTTTTCGGTCCCGGCGCCAGCTATTCTTTCCTCAGTATCCTCTCCTGTCTGGCCTGGGGGCTCGGTTATTTCGGTATGCCCCAGGTGCTGCTCCGTTTTATGGCGATCAATAAAACATCCAATATCCGCAGGGCGCGTACTGTGGCAATCACCTGGTGCGGTATTTCCCTTTTTGCGGCAGTGGCTATCGGTATGATAGGCCGCGCGCTTTTGCCGGTCGAACCCGGGCTTGCCTCAGCGGGCGAAGCGGAGAAAATATTCCTCTTCCTGTCCACAAAATTCTTCCCGCCGCTTTTGGCAGGGCTCGTCATTTCCGGTGTTCTTGCAGCCTCTATGAGTTCTTCTGACTCGTACATGCTGATTGCTTCATCGGCTCTGTCCAACGATCTTGTCAAGGGACTCATCAAAAAAGATTCCAGTGAAGTAAATGTGATGTGGATAGCCAGGATCGCCATGCTCCTCGTGACCGCATTCGGTATTTGGATAGCCCTGTCGGGTAACGATTCCATCTTCCGTATTGTGTCCTACGCGTGGGCAGGGTTCGGCGCCTGTTTCGGCCCGCTGATCCTGTTTTCCCTGTTCTGGAAACGGACAACCCTGCCCGCCGCCATTGCAGGTATGATTTCAGGCGGCGTCGTGGTGGTGGTCTGGAAGAACGTGATCGCCAAACTCGGCGGCGCCTTTGGAGTCTACGAACTGCTCCCCGCTTTTGTCATTTCCTGTATCGTGATCTTCGTAGTGACCCTGCTGACCAAAAAGCCCTCCGAAGAAATCGAAAAGGAATTTGAGGCGGCTAAGGTTACGGAGTTCTGATCGGAGGAACGAAGAGTAATTAACCACGAAGTCGAATCGAACCTTCGGTTCGCAGTCGAATAAGGGGAGAGGAAGAGATTAACCACGAACTTCACGAACGAACACGAAGGGGAAAATATTTACCATTCTTCACTCCTTCTTTAACTTCTTCGACTTCGCGGTTTTTCCTCTTCCTGTCCTTTGTGTCCTTCGTGGTGGAATTTTCTCGTTCGTGAAGTTCGTGGTTAAATAATCTTCATCGTTAAAAGATCCCCGGTTAGAACCCCATCCATCTTACGGTCCCAGGTATCCGTGGGCAAATCATCAACTATTTGTTCTGCCATGCAGAATCCGATGGCGGTAAACTTAAGGCCTTCGGCATCAAGGCTTGCCAGAAATCGGTCATAGTATCCTCCTCCGCGGCCGAGCCGTTTTCCCTGACCGGTAAAGGCAAGCCCCGGCACGAGGATGAGGGCGGGAAAGTCTGCCGCCCGGAGGCGCCGGCCTGCTTCTCCACCGTTACCCGGCAGCGGTTCACGAATACCAAAAGGCCCTCTTTGCCGGGGACCATCTGTTGATAAAATACGGTAGAACTGAATTTGCGTTCCTTCAACCTTGGGTACAAACACTTTTTTCCCCTGAGCCAAAGCACATTCCGCCAACGGTAATGTATCAATCTCATTATTCAAGGGAAGAAAAACAAGTATTGCCGGGTATTCATTAAAAAGGGGATGATCTTGCAATATGCGGGCGGCTTTTAAACCTTCATCATGAAACAGAACAGGCGGCAGAAATTTTAACTCTTTCTTAATCTGTACACGTAACTCCTGCTTGTTCATTTAGAACCTTATATTGGGAATACCTAAAATCCCTTCTTCGACTTATTCGACTTTGCGGTTAAAAATCTTCGTGTTAAATCCGCCGGGTGCCGCCGGTTTTGAGTCCCGCTTCGTAGAGTTTACCGCAGGCGAGGAACATCGGGAGTTTTGTTCCCCCAAGGATGATGTCCGATTCTTCCGCCATTTCTATCATGTCACGGCTGGGAGATTTGCCCCGGACAAAAATTATTACATGAATGTCGAGCAGTTCTGCGGTTCTGATGACCTGGGGGTTCACGAGGCCGGTAAGGAGGAGGACCCGATCCTTGACAAAGGCCATGACGTCGCTCATCAGATCGGCGCCGCAGGCGGAGGCTACCTCAAGTTCGCCCTTATCTTCCCCGGTAAAAAATTGCCCTTCAAGTATTTTAACTGCTTCCGCTACGGTCATTACATTCCCCCATCAAATTTGAGTATAACACAACAGGATTTTTCATACAATAGAGCCGATTTCAATATACAAAAATACGGCTGTTTTACCCCTTAACAGCGCCGGCAGTAAGCCCTTTGATGAACTGCTTGCTCATAATAAGGTACAGGGCGATAACAGGTATCGCCGAAAGGGTCAGTACGGCGAGCACCTTGGACCAGTCGGTCTGATATTGGCCGAAAAGGCGGGTTACCCCCAGCAGTACGGTTTTGGCGCGGTCATCGGTGATGAAGATCAGCGGGAACCAGAGATCGTTCCAGAAGGGGACCAGGTTGTAAATTGCCACCGTTGCCAGCGCCGGACGGAGCAGGGGGGCAATGATTCTGCCGAAGATCAGCATACGGCCGGCCCCGTCGATAATTCCCGCCTCGGTAAGTTCGTAGGGGATTTCACGGATAAATTCGGTAAGGATAAAAATCGCTATCGGTATCCCCATCGCCGTATAAATGGGGATAAGGGACCAGATCGTGTTGAGCAGTCCAAACATCCTGACCAATTCGAGCAGTTTGATTGATGCGATTTTGATGGGAAGCATCATTCCGGCGATGCAGAAAAAATACAGGAGGCGGGAGATTTTTCCGCGCCAATTTGCCAGGGCATAAGATGCAAGAGAGCCGACAACGAGCAGAATCACCAGCGAAAGAATAACCGCGATAAAACTGTTCCGGAAGTAAATCAGAAAATCGCCGTCGCCGAGCACCGCGCCGTAATTGGAGATGTTCCATTTTTTGGGAAGACCGAAGGGACTTTGATAAATCGACAGCCGGTCCTTAAATGAATTGATCACCATCACCCAGAGCGGAAAGAGAACGATCAGCGACCAGACAATTAAAATCGCATGGGCGCCCAGGTTGCGGCTCTGCTTTTTTATTGAACCCGTTGCCATAACTAGTCCCTCCCCTGTGTTTTACGGAGCGTCGGAATGACGCCGAGGCAGAGGACGAAAAAGGTGATCGTGGCAATGGCGGCCCCGAGGCCCGGATCGGCAATGCCTACGGGGTGCTGACCTGCAATACCTATACGGTAAAAAAGCGTGCCGATAAGATCCGTGGAATAATTCGGCGCGCCGTTTACATTTTCCATGGCAAACACCACGTCAAAGGCGTTAAAATTATTCACGAAGGTAAGAATGGCAATCATCCCCGCCACCGGTTTTATCATGGGCAGCTTGATGTGCCAAAAAATTTTCGCACCCGAGGCGCCTTCAATTTCTGCGGCTTCAATATAATCTTCGCTGATGTTGCGAAGGGCGGCAACGAACATCATCGTGGGAATCCCCATCCACTGCCAGCAGGAGACCAGGGCGACGCAGGTAAGCGCAGTAACCTGATCCCCAAGCCAGGGCCGGACCAGAATACCCATGCCGATTTTTTCCAGAAAGGGGCCGCTCCATATCGGGTTCAGGAGCAGTTTCCAGAGATAGCCGGTGACCAGAACCGCC
>JAISJS010000086.1 GCA_031261385.1 Treponema sp. | reverse complement strand
GAGCCCCTTTTCCTCAGCCCGGCTAATCGCTCTCCGTATGGTATTGCGGGAGCACTCCAGACTCGCCGCAATACTTCGCTTGCTGATCCCCTGGCTATGAAGCCGGAGAATCTCTCGATACTTGGTCATATTTGACCTCCTGATATGGTTTTCGCACCCGCTGGGTGCGTATATCCATTTTAGAAAGGTCTGTTTCGTATGGCGCTATCTTCGGAGGGGTGGATCAGTTTCATCGGACCAATGGATCACTTCCTTCGGACTCGTGGGTCTTTGCGGTCGGAATATTCATTAATCAGGGGCAATCACGAAAAATATCTTGATGACCAAGTATTCAGGTTAGATGCCTTTGAATGGGTAAAGGACTATTACGTCCTCGATTACCAAAAACGAAAATTTATCCTGTTCCATTACCCAATCCTGGAATGGGATAGTTATTTCCATGATTCCATCCACCTGTACGGCCACATACACAATGGCGGTGGAAACGCCGAATATCAGAAAAAATTCCAGGCTTTAGGGCGCAGGGCGATCAATGTCGGGGTGGATGTACAGAACTATCACCCGGTGAGTATCCAGGATATAATCAAAGTGGCTGATACAACTATTTAAAACGGATTGTTAAGGTCCGGCACGACCAATGCTATAGTAATGCTATGAAAAACTTAAAGGATGGTAAGCCCACCACTTGACACCTCTTTTTGCAGAAAAGCCTTTATTGATTGGACATTTTGTAAAACAAGATTCATATCATCGTCTGTTATGTTCATTCCAATATCATATCGCGGTATTAGCCACAAATAACTATACCTTTCCGTGATATTACTCGCTCTAAACCGGGCAGGAGTCGTTGTTCCTGATATTTACTCATTCTGCTGACAATAAGATCCACCGGCATATTTTTTTATCCCCGATCGCCATGAGGATCTTTAGACCGGCATCAATATCCCGCATCTCTACATTACCCTATAGGCTAATCATTTCTAACCTTTCGCGCAATATCCTAATCTGCCGCTTCACTTCTTCAGGCGCCGGCCCGCCGGGCAGGCGCCGTGCGGCGACACAGGCGGCAGGCGTTATCGCCTTATAAATATCATCTTCAAATAACTCTGAGTGACTTTTCAATTCCGCCAGTGTCCGCCCGGCGATTCCTTTTTGACCTGCGGCGATGCAGTCACGAACGATAAGCGCAGACACTTCGTGGGCCTTACGGAACGGCAGGCCTTTGCAGACCAAATATTCAGCCGCATCGGTGGCTTCAAGAAAACCGCCGGTGCAGGCCGCTTCCATTTTTTCCGTATTGAAAACGGCGCTGCCCATCATACCGCGAAACATTCTAAGACACATGGTAAGGGTATCGAGACTGTCAAAAAGACTTTCCTTGTCTTCCTGGAGATCCTTGTCGTAGGCATAGGGCAGGCCTTTGATAAGGGTAAGCAGCGTAACAAGGTTTCCTGCGGTTCTGCCCGACTTGCCGCGGATAAGCTCGGCAAAATCGGGGTTCTTTTTTTGCGGCATGATCGAAGAACCGGTGCTCCAGCTCTCCGCTACATTGATAAATTTAAATTCTTCACTGGCCCAGATCACGACGTCCTCGCAGAAACGGGAAAGGTGGGTCATGGCGATTGCCGCATCCGACGCAAGTTCAAGGGCGAAATCCCGGTCGGCAACGGAATCCATCGAATTGAGGCTTGGCCGTGCAAAGCCGAGAGCCGCCGCCGTTGCTTCCCGGTCCAGCGGTAAGCCGGTCCCTGCCAAAGCGCCCGCTCCAAGCGGGCATTCGTCGAGCCGGACAAGGGCGTCGGCAAAGCGGCCAAGATCCCGTTCGAGGGCGGCGCACCATGCGCACAGATGGTGGGCCAGCGTCACAGGCTGCGCCCGCTGGAGGTGGGTGTAACCGGGCATCACGCTTTCGGTATGCTTGTCCGCCTGATCGAGCAGCGTGTTGATGGCAGCAATAAATTCTTTTTGAATCTCCGGGACAATCCGTTTGAGGTATAATTTAAAATCGACAGCAACCTGATCGTTCCGGCTGCGCCCCGCATGAACCATTCGGCCCGCGTCGCCAAGCCGTTCGGTAAGAAGCCCTTCAATAAAGGAGTGAATGTCCTCGGCGCCGGGATCTATAGCAAGGCTTCCCGCTGCAAGTTCTTCATCAATGCGGGCAAGTTCCGCATCAATTTTCGCGGCGGTCTCCGCGGGAATGATCCCCTGTTTACCGAGCATCATTACATGGACCCGGCTTCCGTTGATGTCATCCCGGGCAAGCCTTTTGTCCACAGCTATGGAAGCCTGAAACGCAAAAGCTTCACCGGAGGGTTTTTCGGTAAGCCGCCCCGCCCAGAGAACATTGGAATTTTGTTTATCATCACCCATCAAAAAAATCGCCTCACTTAATCCAAAAATATAACCAGAGGAATATTAACCGCAGAGAGCGCAGAGGCAGGAACGCAGAGTTCGCAAAGAAAACCAAAACGGAAATTTGAATAGAGAATTTTCAAAATTCCATTCCTTCTCCGTGTCCTCTGCGCGAACCTTTGGTTCGAAATCTCTGCGTCCTCTGCGGTTTATCTTATTTCTTATTCTTACCTGCGCCCTTGGCGGTTTTACCTCCGCCTTTTTTTTCCTGCTGCATCAAGGCGCGGACCAGTACCGGGAGGCCGTAGAGCCGTATGAAGCCTTTGGCGTCGGCATGGTTGTAGAGGTCGCCGGTGGTAAAGCTGGCGATGCTGGCGTTGTACAGCGAGAACGGAGAAACGGCGCCGGCGGCGCGTATGCTGCCCTTGTAGAGCTTGAGCTTTACCGTGCCGGTCACCGTTTCCTGGGTTGAATCGACAAAGGCGGAAAGCGCTTCACGCAGCGGGGTAAACCAGAGGCCGCCGTAAATCACCTCGCCCATCTTTTGGGCAATCTGCTGCTTAAAGGCATAGGTCTGCCGGTCAAGGCAGAGGTGCTCCAGTTCCTGATGGGCATAATACAGTATGCTGCCTCCGGGAGTTTCATAGACCCCGCGGCTTTTCATACCGACGACGCGGTTTTCAACGAGGTCCACAAGGCCAACCCCATGGGCGCCGCCGATTTTATTAAGGGTATTGATAAGCGTTACCCCGTCAAGTTTTTTGCCGTTCACCGCGACCGGAATGCCTTTTTCAAATTCGATCTCAACGTATTCGCCTTTGTTGGGCGCCTTCTCGGGAGGCACGGTCATTTGGAGCATTTTTGAAAGAACCGGCTCGTTGGCGGGGTCCTCAAGTTCGAGGCCCTCATGGGAAATATGCCACAGATTATCGTCACGGCTGTAAGAATCTTTTTTCTTCATGGGCACGGGAATATTCCGCCGTTTAAGGTAGCGGATTTCCTCATCCCGGCTCTTGAGTTTCCAGGTCCGCCAGGGGGCAATAATTTCGATGTCGGGGGCAAGGGCCATGATACCCAGGTCAAAACGAACCTGATCGTTTCCCTTGCCGGTAGCGCCGTGGGCGATGGCGGAGGCGCCCTCTTTCCGGGCATAATCCACAAGAACCTTTGCAATAAGCGGCCGGGCTGTGGAAGTTCCCAAAAGGTACTTGTCCTCGTACAGGGCATTGGCCTTAAGGGCGGGCCACACATAGTCCTCCACATATTCCCTGCGGACATCGGCTACATAACAGGCGGCGGCGCCCGTGTCCAGGGCCCGTTTTTTAATGGTTTTCCAGTCGGCAGCCTGGCCCACATCCACACAAACGGCAATAATATCGCAATCGTGGTTTTCCCTGAGCCAGGGGATAATTACCGTAGTGTCAAGCCCGCCTGAATAGGCAAGGACAATCTTCTTCTTCATAAATGACTCCAAATAAAATTATACGAAAAATTATATCATATATCTGGCAATACATTCAAAGGGGGGATATACTACTCTGATGGATACACCCACTAAACTTGATGTCCTGGTCGATATACTCAAGGACGCTCCCGATGAGATTTTCATCCAGCCGCACAATGTGCCCGATCCGGACGCCATTTCGTCGAGCCTCGGCCTGTATTACCTTTTAAATCACAAGGGGCTTAAAAAAGTCAGAATTGTCTACGATCTGGAAATCGAAAAGACCAATTCCCTCAAAATGCTCGAACTTTTTAAGGTACCGATGATCCGGGCCGCCGACGCCCATACCCTGGGGACCGAAGACTGGGCCGTTCTCGTGGACGCCCAAAAGGGAAACGCCAATATCACCGACCTGCCCACCGACGAAGTTGCCGTCATCGATCACCATCAATACATGGGGAATCAGGGTTACCGTTTTGAAGACGTCAGGCCCGAAACGGGAAGCTGCAGCGCAATCATCGCCGAATATTATTTTGAAAATGACATCGTCCCGCCGCGGGAAATTGCCACCGCCCTGCTCTACGGCATTTTTATGGATACAAGCGATCTTACCCGCGGGGCAAATACGCTTGATATCGATATGTTTTACAAGCTCTATAACCTTGCCGATATTCCGATGATCGCCGAACTGCGGGGAAACGAGATTTCCAAAAAAGACCTGGCCCTTTACGCCGAAGCGTTCAAAACCGTAGAAACCTATGACGAGCTTGGCTTTCTCCGCCTGACCAGCAGCAACGATTCCCTCCTTGGCGCCGCAGGCGACATTGTGGTCAGCGTTGCGGGGGTCAACATCGTGGTAGCCTACGCGATCCGTGACACGGGAGTTAAACTTTCGGTACGGAGCACCAGTCCCCGGATTAAAGCCAACGATCTGGTCCGTTACCTTGTGGAAGGAACCGGCGTCGGCGGCGGTCACGATCACATGGCGGGCGGATTCATTCCCATCGAAAAACTCACCTCCGACCGTTTGATCGATACCTTCCTGAAGCACCGCGCCATTGCATTTTATGAGGGGGCCGGGAAGTAAATGAGTCCATCACCCAAAAACTCATTTACAAGGGTTCCCGATGAATACAAAGCCGCTTTTCAGCAAGAACTGCTCAAGGCCAATGTTAACCGTATGCACGGACTGGCCATCTATATGGTCGTCATGCAGGTTATTTTGCAGCTTGTCAATGTCCTGCTTCCGCAACAGATGGGTGAAGGCGTTACTATCCCGCTGGCGTATTATATTCTGCTTTCACTGGTAACGCTTGTCATCGGGACAACCTATTGGATATTGCTTGCACAGGCCAAAAGGGACAAAATAAAAAGCCCTATGGCCAAAAAATTTTTGGTGAACAGCCTGCTGTACCTTTATCTGGTAATCCAGATGTCATTCCACACCATGAATATTTTATCGCGGCAGGGACTTAACTCATATATTATTCTGCTGCTGATTATCGGCATGATACCCATATTGCCCGTAAAGCAAAGCATCCTCACCATTGCGGGCATTTTCTCCTATACCATATTACTTATGTTTGCCACACGCCATATCACCGATTCGCGGGGAGTATCAGAAATCAGTGAATTTTTACAGAGTGATATGCGCGTGATGTTTCCCATTATTACCGGCATCACCACCTTTATCTCCATTGTGGTATTCAGGATGTTTGTTTCCAATTTTATTAAAACCATGGATTTAGCGTCATCCAACTCTCACCTGGAAACTCTGGTGCAAAAGCGTACAAAAGAACTGGAAGATAAAACCGTCATAGCGGAAGCTGCTTCGCTTTCAAAAAGCCAGTTCCTTGCAAATATGAGCCATGAGATTCGCACCCCGTTAAACGCAATTATCGGCACAATATCCATACTCGCCTCTTCCAATGACATTGAACGCCATAAAGACGGTTTGAAAAAAATCAACACTGCGTCGATTCATCTGCTTGGGGTTATCAACGACATCCTTGATATGTCAAAAATAGAGGCTGATAAATTTGAATTGTCATCAGAATCATTCGATTTTGCCGAAATGATGAACTCCATTGCAACCGTCATAAACGGCAACATTCAAAACAAGCGGCAGAAATTCACGGTGGATGTCGATCCAAATATTCCGCACTATCTCATCGGTGACCGGCAGCGCCTGGCGCAGATTGTCACCAACCTGTTGAGCAATGCGGTAAAATTTACGCCGGAAGAAGGCGAAATTACCTTAAGCGCGCATCTTGTCCGCGATGAAAACGGGCAGACGGCTTTTCGTATTTCCGTAACGGATACCGGCATCGGTATTTCCGAAGAACAGATGTCACGTTTGTTTACTGCCTTTGAACAGGCCGACAACAATATTTCAAGAAAATTCGGCGGGACCGGTTTGGGGCTTGCAATCAGCAAGCGGATTATTGAACTTATGGGCGGCAGCATACAGGCGCGGTCCGTCATCGGGCACGGGTCCACTTTTTCCATTGAAGTCAGCCTTCCCCACGGCGAAGTGCCGGAGATCAAACCGGATGAGGTATCTGCGGAAACCTGTGATTTTACCGGAAAAACCATTCTGATAGCAGAAGATATTGAGATTAACCGCGAAATTATCGCCGCACTGCTGGAATCAACAAACATCACCATCGAATTTGCCTGTAACGGTACGGAAGCTGTTGATAAATTTATCTCCCAAAACGGCGTATATGATTTAATTTTTATGGACATACACATGCCGGAAATGGATGGATATGAGGCAACCCGGCGTATCCGCGCTCATGAAAAGACCATGGA